>NZ_JBVJBI010000034.1:0-91621 GCF_055589745.1 Kitasatospora sp. NPDC041917
TTCAGCCACGTGATCATTCTGGCCGCTCGGTTGCCACCTGGCGGCAACCGAGCGATGCGTCACAACGGGGCGAACGCAGTCTGATGCGGCACTAGAAAGCGCCGCACGATCCGGAGATGTCGGCTCGAATGACCCTTGACGGTCCCGACTTCAGCAGAGCGCGGAGGAGTCGGACCTTCTGCTGTCAGCATCGACCGAGAGTCGGCACAGTGGGTAGTGCCGGGAAAGCGACTTGATGTCATCGGACGAGCCCACGGGCGATCCTGCGGCGGCGCCGCCCGCCGACCCATTCGGCCCCCTGCGGACCAAGGGCTACCTGGCGCTCCTGGTCATCTCGGCCGTCCTCGGCGTGCTCCTGTCGGCGGGCGCGTACGGCTTCCTCCAGGCCGTCGACCAGCTCCAGAAGGCGCTCTACACCGACCTCCCGAACGGACTGGGATTCCACGGGGCACCGCCCTGGTGGCTGCTGCCCCTGATGGGGCTGGCAGGACTTCTGGTGGCACTGACCGTCCAGTACCTGCCCGGCAACGGCGGCCACCAGCCGGCCGAGGGGCTCAAGACCGCGGGCGCCGCTGCGGCCGCCGAACTGCCCGGGATCCTTCTCGCAGCGCTGGCGTCGCTCGGCTTCGGCGCGGTGATCGGGCCCGAGGCGCCCCTGATCGCGCTCGGCGGAGGCCTGGCCGTGTACGTCGTCCGGCTGATCAAGCCGGACGTCGATGCCAGGACCCAGGCCGTGGTCGGCGCCGCGGGAAGCTTCGCGGCCATCAGCGCCCTGCTGGGCTCGCCCCTGCTCGGAGCGTTCCTGCTGATGGAGGCGTCAGGACTCGGCGGCCCGACGCTGGGGATCGTACTGCTGCCCGGTCTGCTGGCCTCCGGAGTCGGGTATCTCGTCTTCATCGGGCTCGGCGCCTGGACCGGGGTCGGGGCGGGCACGCTGACGATTCCCAGCCTTCCCGCAGTGAACCATCCGAACATCGCCCAGTTCGGCTGGGCACTCGCCATCGGGGTGGCGGCGGCGTTCGCCGGCACGGGAGTCCGGCGCCTCGCGCTCTTCCTCCAGCCGCGCGTCAACCACAGACGGTTGCTGCTCACGCCGGTGGCCGGCCTCGCCGTGGCAGGGCTCGCCATCGCGTACGCCGAGGGCGTGGGGAAGCCGCCATCCGACGTCCTGTTCTCGGGTCAGTCCGCGCTGCCCCAACTGCTGCTCCACAGTACGAGCTACTCGGTGGGAGCACTGACACTGCTGCTCGTGTGCAAGTGGCTCGCCTACGGTGTGTCATTGGCGGCATTCCGGGGAGGACCGATCTTCCCAGCGCTGTTCCTGGGTGCCACGGCAGGGATCGCGCTCTCCCACCTGCCCGGGCTGCCCGTCATCTCCTCCGCCGCCATGGGCATGGGCGCGATGTCGGTCGTCATGCTCAGGCTGCCGATGACCTCCGTCCTACTGGCGACCCTGCTGCTGGGGTCCGACGGCGTCACCGCCATGCCGCTGGTGATCGTGGCGGTCGTGGTCTGCCATGTCACGTCATCCAGGCTCGCCCGGCCGGAGACGTCACGACCGGCGTCCGGCACCCCGCACCCCGTCTGAGCCTCACGGCAGGACTGGTCCGCACGGGACCGGACCACCCGCGACCCACCAGTGCCCCGCCTGCGCCGACCGGGCGCACTCCTTCGCGGAGGACTCCCACTCAGGGAAATGACGTATGGAACCTTCAGTCAGGTCAGACCAACAGTCGACGTGGACCAGGCCGAACCGCCGGTGGTAGCCCTCGGCCCGTCGAACAGGGTGTCATTCTATCCATGTCGGTGACCTGTCAAGTCGTCAAGGAGGAGGTCGGCGACCACCTCCTCGACCACCGCGGTGCGCAGGTCGGCCATGGAGTCGACGAGCGCCCGGTCCCACGGGGCGGGTGTGAGGCGCCCCGGATCGGGGCCCGAGGGAACCCGGGGCACGGCGGCCCGGTAGTCCTCGGCTGTCATCCGCCAGGGAACGGCTCCGGCCTTGGCCATGACGTGAGCCGCGATGCGGATGCCCTCGCCGTCGAAGTCGCCGTGGTAGCGCAGGGAGGCGCCGTCGTCGACGAGTCGGCGCAGCAGGCGGATCACGGCGGTGTTGGGCCAGCCGGAGGTGCAGACGAGCGGCGGGCACCGCCGGCCGAAACGCCGTAGGGCGAGGGCGAGCACACTGGGGTTCTCGGTGACGTGCACCGGTCCTGCGGGACCGGCGAATTCGCCGGCTGAGCGCAGTTGGGCCAGGGTGAAGCCGGCCGGTTGACCGGCTTCGGCGCAGATGCGGGAGATCCTGGCGACCGGGCCTTCCCCCGCGGGCCGCAGTCCGACGGCGAGCACGGTGGCGGACAGTTCGTCGTCGGCCACGCCGGCTCGGCTCCAGAGTGCGCGTCGCCCCTCTGCGGCGTCGGGCATGTCGGTGCCGTACAGCACCGCCAGTGCACGCAGGACGATCGAGGACAGCCGTGTCCCGTCGTCGAGGGCGTGGGAGTCGCCGTCGAGGAGGCGGGCGGCGAGGACCGGTAGTGGCTCGCCGTCGGCCGGGAGTGCGTGAAGGACGGTCAGCGCGGCGGTCAGCAGGCCTCGGGTCCGGTCGGGTGAGCCGTCTACGAGGCCGTTGGTCCGCAGGTGGCCGACCCACTCCAGCAGAACGGGCTGGGCGGTGACCACGTCGTGGCCGGCCAGCCACCCCCACAAGGCTTCGCGTTGGCCCGTCTTGCGTTCGCGCTCGGCAGCCCGGTCGTGGACCGGGCCGAGGATCGCGGCCACCACGTCCCGGACGGTCCGGCCGCAGACCTCCAGCACGGCGTGGTCGAGTCCGGCAAGCGGGATCGTCGGTTCGACGCCAGGGAGCCGGTCCAGTCCGAGGAGGTCGGCCAACGCCTCCCGACCGGCGTCGTCGAGCGGTCCCGACCGCACCCGGCTTACGGGGCGGCCGGTCGACAGGCGATCGTGGACGGCCGACCAGAGGGGCCTGAGTTCGGGGAGATCGAGGGGATGGCGGCCCGTCATGCCGATCCGTCCACGGCGGCTTCGTCGGGCAGCAGGTCGGCACCCGTCCAGGTGAAGCGGGCGCTGGTGACGGCATCGTCGCCGTCGCCTCCGGTGATCAGCTGGTGAACGGCGATCCCGGAGAGCTCCCGGTAGGTGCACCACTCGTGGTCGGAGGTGAGCACCAGGTCGAGGTCGAGCGCCGCGAGGAGGGCGAAGACCTGCCCGCGGTTGACGGTGTCGACGCCGACGAAGACCTCGTCGAGCAGGATCAGCCGCGGGGACTCCGGCACCGCCTCGTAGTGAGCGGCCACGGCGGCGAAGAGCGGCAGGTGGAGTGCGATGGCCTTCTCCCCGCCCGACAGTGCGCCGTGGAGCTTCTTGGTGAGCAGTTGCCACCCGGCGCCGTTGGCGCGGTCCAGTTTGACGACGAACTGGTGCCAGGCCGTGTAGTCGAGGACCTCTGCGAGCTGCTCCTCCCAAGTGGCCGCCGTGTTACGGGCCTTGGCCTCCTCGATACGGCCCCGGAAGAAGGCGTGCAGGGCCTCGCGGTCGGCTTCGGTGATCCGGGCCGGGTCCTTGAGCAGCAGTTCACGGGCCGTCCGGGTGCCGGCGGGCAGGTCGGGGTGGATCTGCCACACCAGACGGACCGCCACCCGTGAGGCGGTGCGGACCCGTTCGAGGTGGCCGTTCATCCGCTCGACGAGTTCACCGGCCTGGCGGATCCGGGAAGCGAGGTGGCGGCGGGTGTCGCCGGTGAGGGTTCGGTCGAAGAGGCTCCGTTCGGCGGCGGTGATGTCGTCCTGGCTGCGGTCACGGTCGCCGGTGAGGATGGCGAGGAGGCTGGTCGCGCCGACGCGGATGCCGTCGATGGTGGCGGTGAGGACGTGGATGTCCTCCTCGGCTTCGAGTTCGAGGTCGGCACGGCTGCTGAGGCTCTGGCGGGCTCGGTGGACGGCCTCGGAGAGGCGGTTCAGGGAGTCGCCGAGGTTCCTGGTGCCGTGCGGCAGGTTGGGCCATGCCGCAGCGGTCTCGCGTGCGGCTTCGAGAGTCGCGCGAGTGCCGTCCACGGAGGTGAGGACGAGGCCGAGGCCCGCGTCCTCGGGGAATCCGAGGACGCACAGGTGCCGGAAGCTGCGGGCTGCCTCGTTCCGGGCCACCACGGCCCTCTCGTGCAGGGCCTCGTCCTGGGTCGTGGTGGCACCCAGTGCACCGATGCGGCCTTCGAGCGTGAGAAGTGCCTGGGTTCCGGATTCGATGTCGCGGCGGATCCGGTCGAGGGACGTCCGGAAGTCACCGATGCGGGCGGCCACTTGGCGGTAGTCCTCGCCGACGGTGCTCTCGACCGCCCGGAGCGTGGATCGGAGCCCGCGGGCAGCGGCCTCGACGGTCTCGGCCTCCTCCAGGCTCTCGGCTGCCGCGCCCCTGGACGCCTCGGCGCGGCTGCGCGCGGAGTTCCAGGCGTGCTGGGCGGCCGTCCAGGCCAGGTGGGCGTCGAGCCAGACGTCGGCCTGTTCACGCAGCGCGTCGACGGCCGTGGCGGTCGTGTCCAGGGCGGCGCGTTCGGTCGGCAGGGCGTGCTCGGCCGAGGCGACGGCGAGCGCGCGTAGCGCGTCCGCGACCGCCTCCTCCTGTCGCGCGAGCCGTTCGACGGCCTCGCGTACGGCGTCCTCGCGCGCGCCCACCTCGGACTCGGACCGTTCCCAGACGCGCTTGGCCTGCTCCACTTCCCGGTGGTGCGGCCGGGAGCGGAGGTCGGCTCCGAGGCGCGTCCGGCGGTCGGCGAGGGAACGCAGTCGCGTCTCGTACCCGGTGACGGTGGTGTCGGCCTCGGCCAGTTCGGCGGTGAGGTCCGCGATCCGCCGCTGCCTGGCGCGTTCCCGGGCCGCGGCGCCGATGTGGCTGGACTCCTCCTTGGTCCAGGAACCGACCGCCGTCGCCAGCCGCCAGCTTCCGTCGGCCGCCACGGCGGCCGGGTGGCCCGTCGGGAGCGTGGGACCGTAGGCGATGCCTGCGAGCAGCCGCTGCACCCGGCTCGGCGGCACCGGGCCGTCGGGTTCGGGAGAGAGGACGTCGAGCAGCGAGGGACCCGGTGCGGGCACGGCCGCTGCCGGGTCGGCCAGGGTGTCGTGTCCGGTGACGACGAGGCCGCCGTCGGGAGCCATCCAGGCGTCGATCAGGCCGGCCGCTTCCAGGGCCGCTTCGATGCCTGCCTGATCGGCGGGCGGCACGTCCGGCCGGAACGCCAGCAGTCGCCACAGTGGTGCCCCCGGCAGGACCGACCGGTCGGCCGTGCGGGTCCGCGGTGGAACCGGCGGGAGATCGACCGCTGCCGCGGTGCGTTCCAGTTCCCCGACGACCCGGTCACGCCGGGCACGGGCGTCGTCCCGGCCGGCGCGGGCGGTCGTCTCGTCGGCGGTGATGGAACTCTCCGCCGCCCGGGCGGCGGCTTCGACCAGCACGAGGACGTCGGTCTCGACGGCGGCACGGGACGCGAGCTCCTCGGCGTCGTCGATCGACAGCTCCGCGCAGTCGTCCGTCGCCCAACGGCGCAACAGGGCGGCATGGGCGTCGACGGCGACCTCGTAGGCGTGGGCGTTCCCCTCGCGCTTCGCGGTCGCCCCGGCCAGCCGTTCGCGCGCCGAGTCGAGGTGCTGCTCCGCCGTCGTCCGGTCCGCGAGGGAACGCTCATGGCGCTCCACGGCGGCGCGGACCTCGCCGATCTGGCGGTGCCGCGAGACGACCGCACCGCGCAGCAGGCGGCGCGCCGTACGCCCCTGCTCCTCTGTTTCCCCGGACGGACCAGGTGCGGCACCGAGCACCGTCTGCACCTCGGCGCAGACGGACTCCATGGCTGCTCGCCGCGCCGCGCCCCGCGCCTCCTCCCGGGCGGCCCGGGTGTGTTCGGCCCGCTGCTCGGAACGCAGCCGCGCATCGTCGGCACGCCCCGCGTCCTCGTCGGCCGCCCGAACCCTCCGGTCGGCGGCGGTGCGGGCCCGGGCCGCGGCCCGGGCGGCCTGGTCGCTCCTGCGACGGAGCTGGTCGAGCTCCTGCCCCTGCCGGTAGGCCTCGGAGTCGAGCAGCCCCTCGATGGCGCCCTCGGTCTCCTGCCGTCCGTGTTCGAGCTCCTGCTGCGCCCGCTTGTTCCCGTCGCGCTCACGCACGGCCTCCGCGTGCGCCTCCCCGCTCTCCCTGGCGATGCGAGCGAGGTTGTCCATCTCGGTCGTCGCGGAGATGAGCGCCGCCGCCCCGGCGCGCAGGACGCGTTGGGCGTAGCCGCGTTGCTGGTTCGCGACGGCGGTGGCCGCGGCCACCTCGTCGTCCAGGGCCTTCAGGTGTTCGCGCTGGCGGTCGAGGCGTTCGAAGCCCTCGGCCAGTTCGGTGATCTCGCCCTGGCCGAGCGGGGGCAGGGCCCGCGAGAGCAGGGAGGACAGCAGCGACGGATCCAGGCGCTCCGAGAGCTTGGGGGTGCGGAGCTGGAGCAGCGCGGTGATCAGGGCGTCGTAGCGCTGCTCGCTCAGCCCGGAGAAGAGCGTGCTCCGGACCGTGTTGCGGTAGTCGGTCGGTGATCCGTGCAGCTCGCCCCGGCCTTGCAGGGCTTCGGCCAGCGCGGCGCGGGTGAGCGGCTGGCCCGCGTCGTTGACCAGGGAGAGACCGCCGGGGCGGTCGATCCGCGCGCCGGTGGTGAAGTAGTCGACGGTGACACCGGTGGTGTGCACGCTGGCCTGGAGTCTGGCGCCGCAGGTGAACCAGCCGGGACCGCCGTCGTCTTCTCCGTCGTCGCGGACGAACTCCAGCCACACGTACCCGACGCGGGTCTTGCCCGAGGCGCCCTCGCCCATCAGATTCCAGTGCATGGTGCGCTCGGATCCACCGAAGGTGGACAGCCGGTTGGGTCGCAGGCTGGCGTCGAGCAGGAAGGGCAGGAGCACCTCCAGCGCCTTCGACTTACCGGTTCCGTTCTGCCCCCGCAGGAGCAGTCGGCCCTCGTGGAAGGTGAAGACCTCGTCGTAGTAGCGCCAGACATTGAGGATGCCGGCCCTGGAAGGCTGCCACCGCATGGCTGCGGCCGCCGTCGGGAACGCGGAGCGCTGCGGGAACTGTGTCACGGTCATCGGAAGTCTTCCCTGGTCAGGTTGCGGGACCGTCGGGCACGGTGGTCCGGTACCGGAACGCCGCGGGCCGGGGGACGGTGCGGTCACCGACCCGGCGGGCCAGGCCGAAGTCGCCGAGGATGCGCACGGCGTCGGCCGTGAGGCGCTGGGCGCCGTCCTCCGACTGGTAGGTCTTCGCCCACTGCGGGAAGCGCCGCAGGAGTTCGTTCGCCTCGACCGCGAGCTGTTCCGGTGTCAGCCCGTCCGGAGCGGCTGTCAACGGTTCGAGCAGGAACAGGGCGGCCACACGGGCCGTCGCGGAGTCGTCCGGGAAGCGGCTGTCGGTGGCGATCCCGTCCGGGTCCACGAGCAGCAGGCCGTCGGCCCGTTCCTCCAGCACGAAACCGCCCTGCTCGGCGGCGCGCCGGACGATCTGCCGCCCGGTCGGCGAGGTGAGGTAGGCCAGTTCGTCGGCGCCGAGCTCGTCGTGGTGGAGGACGGGATCGTCGAAGAGCCGACGCAGCACCGCGTGCCGCAGCCGGAGGTTGCGCTGCGCATCGGAGGCGTCGGCGCCACCGTACCGGCTCTCGCGTACCGTGCCCCGCAGGAGTTCCTCGAAGCGCAGCGGTACGTCCTCCGCCGACACGGCCAGCCGGGACGGCCCGACGGGTGCGGCGAGGAGACGCATCAGTACGGTGGCATCCACCCGGTAGAGGACCTTGGCCTTCGCCGAGTCGACGAAGCTCTCCGTGAGGCCGTCCACGGTGAGGAGTGCGCCGTACGCCTCCAGCAGCTTGAGGACGTCCACGAAGGCCATGCGCTCGGGCTTGCTCGCCGTGTCGAAGGGCGGCAGCGCCTCGTCGGTGGCACAGGCCTGGACGACCCGGTCGGCGAGCAGGCCGACCGTCGTCACCGGGACCGGGAGCAGCTCGGCCGCGACGACGCACAGCAGGGTGTAGCGGCGGCGGTCGAACGGGGCCTTGCCGGACCGCAGTCGACGGGCGGGGCGCGAGGCGTCGGGGACGGTCCGGATCTTGAGCAGGCGCGCGTACCCCAGACGCGGCTCCACCACCAGCTGCCAACCGCAGTGGTAGTCGAACCACTTCGTCAACGGGTCCTGCCGACGGCGGATCACCTCGAAGGCGGACGGGTCTCCGCGTTCGGTGATCAGCGGCCGGCCGAGGAGCAGCCTGATGCCTCGGGCGACGTCCTGCCGCTCGGCCAGGACCAGTTGGTTCGCAAGGGTGCTCATCCTGCCTCCCGCCCGGCGGGCTCCCGTGTGCTGCCGGCGCTGTGGATCTCCACCAGGTGGTCAGGTCCCTCCAGCTTCCCCCGAGGTGTCCGCAGGACGGCCCGCCCACCGTCGGGCGGCGGCCGGAGGAGAATCTCGACCCGGCCGTCGGAGGTGACCGCCCGGCGCGTACCGCTGCCGTCCGGTCGTGCGGCAAGCGCCCGGCCAAGGAGGTCGAGAAGCCGCTCGAAGACGGCGTGGTCCAGCGTGCCGAAGCCGGAGAGCCGCACCGGACCGTCAGTGGCCAGGACGTCCCAGGCGGCTTCGAGCTCGGCCCGCTCCTTCCGGGCCCGCTCGGCCCGGGCCGTCTTGATCCCGCCGATGTCGCGCACCTTCCCGGTACGGGTGAACCGCTCGGTGCGGCCGCTGGTGCGCAGCAGGGCCGACACCTCCACCGGCGGAGCCTCGGCCCAGCTGCCCGATGAGGGGACCAACTCCGGGTCCGGGTGGGCGAGATGGGCGTGACGGGCCGGACCGAGGCCGAAGGCGGCCGACCACAGGCGGTGCAGGTCGTCCTCGCCGGGCGCCGCGGCGAACCAGCGGGCCAGCTCCCGGAAGTCCTGGACGGCACTGGAGGAGCGGCGCCGTGACTCGGTGATCCGGTCGAGGACCTGCAGGAGCGTCACGATCGCCCGCCGCGCCACGTCGTGCAGCTGCTCCACGCGGGGCCGCGCCCCGTCGGCCGGCCGGAACCAGGCCTGCAGCCCCTCCCAGCGCGCCCGGCGCCGCTCCAGCCAGGCCGGCGCGGGATCGCCGTCGGCGACCGGCGGCAGCTCGGCGCCCCGTAGCGCCCGCGCGTGCAGCAGGCTCACTCCGCACTGCTCGACGCGCTCAACGGCGGAGGCCACCGCCTGACCCCGCTGGTCGAGGTTGACGAGGAACTCCTGGAGATAGGCCACCGTCGCGGCCTTCACCTCCCGGAAGGTCGCCAGGTCCACGCCCTCGGCGCGCAGCAGGCGCTGCAACTCGCCGTTGAACGCCTTGGTGTTGGCCAGCAGCGCCTCCAGGTGGCCCTCCAGCTCCTGCAGCGTGGTGAAGACCCGACGGTCCGAGGACGTGGAGTCGCCCAGCAGCCCGTACAGCTCGTCGAGCCGGTCCGTGATCGCCTCCAGCACCGCCGTCTGGAGCGCCCCCGTCGAGGCGAGCACGGACAGGGCGTGCTCGACCCCGGCGAACGCGGCCTCACCACGCCGGGTCAGCGAGTACTGGAGGTTGCGGCGCTCGTATTCCTCGGCGGTGCGGTAGTTCTCCGCGTGGTTCTGGACGACATCCAGCAGCTGCCACTCCCTGAGCTTGCGCAGCGCCTCCTGGAGGTCGTCGTCATGGACCGCGTTGAGCCAGCCGACGGTCCGCAGCCGGGTGCGGACCTCCTCCAGCCCGAGAGCGGTCTCCAACCGCTCGTTGGCCGCTCCGAAGGCCTGGAGGATCGCACCGTAGAGTTCGGCCTTCTCCCCCGTCGTGAACCGGAACATCTCCGGCGGCACCCTGCGCAACGGCTCCCCTTCCCTGACCCTGGTGACACACCGACGCTCGACCTCGACCGGCTCCTAATGCAGCCTGGTCCGATGCTCGGGGCGCTCCAGGTGCGTCATGACCACCTGGTGGGCACGCCAGCCATCCGGGAACTTGGGCGGGACGTCCAGGTGGATCGGGCTGCTTCGGGGGTGCCGGTCGAGGAGGTCGGTGATCCCGGCGCGGGCCACCACGATGCAGGCGAACCGGTGCCGGGAGAGCAGGACGCACAGCCGGCCGGTCTCCATGTGGAAGGCGGAGGCGTCCGGGCGGCCGGAGAGCGGGTGCCAGACCAGGGTCACGTCGAACTCCCGGCCCTGGAGCCGGTTGGCGGTGTCCACGGTGATCTCGGTGAGGCCTCGTTCCGTCAGCCTGGCCCGCACCGCGTCCACCTGGATGGTCCGCGCCGCGCCGATGGCGATCCGGGCCTGCACCAACGGTTCACCGTTGACCAGCGCGCCTCGTTCGAGCAGGCGGGATGCCGTCACGGCGAGCGCCTCGGCCATCTGGGGATCGTGGTCGAGGGTGTGACGCCCCGGGAGTTCGAGGTAGCCCCAGCCGGAGTCGGCGGCCTGGGCGAGCACCGGGTCCTGCGACGTCGCCCGATGGGGCACGCTCCCGTAGGTCAGCACGCGGTCGCTCGCCGTGGTGCCCGACTCGAAGGGGTAGTAGGGGTAGAAGGCCTCCGCCACCAGGGGCGCGGCCATCTCGGGAAGCCGCCAGGAGATCGGCAGTTGGTGCCGCGGCAGGTCGGGCTCGTGGGCGAGCGTGACATCGACGGCGTTGCGCAGCGGATCCCAGCTGAGGCCCTGCCACCGGTCGGTGTCCACGGTCGCGAACGGGTCGAGCTGACCGGGGTCCCCCACGAACAGCACCTGGGAGTCAGGCGCGTCGAACAGCGGCGCCGCCGCGAGCAGGGCGTCCGAACGCATCTGGTAGGCCTCGTCGATGATCGCCCACCGCCAGGTCCCGGACTTCTCCGCGTCCACGTGCCGCCACTTGGCGGCAGTCGAGACCACGACCGGCAGTTGACGCAAGGTGTCGATCCCGGTGTCGCCGGAGACGTTGGGATGCCGGCTCACGCGCTCCGGCAGGGCGAAGTCCTTCGCGTACAGGCGGCCCACCGGCAGTTCCGGGTACTCCCGCGCGATGTTGTCCACCAGGTCGTCGACCTGCTCGTTGGTCTGCGCGACGATCATCACCTGGTGGCCGGCGCCGGTGAGGTGCCCGGCGGCGCGCTTCACCAGGGTGGACTTGCCGGCGCCGGGAGGGGAGTCCACCACCACGCCCCGCCCGGTGGGTCGGTCGAGGTCTGCCAGGATCCCGGCCACCGCACGGTCGGCCCGGACCCCCGGGCCCCTCGCCTCGTCGGCGGGGGTACGCGCGGCCGGGATCGCAGCCGCCACCGTCGTGGTGTCGTTCACGCCCACTCCTCCTCGGCGTCCTGGTCGGTCGGTTCGTAGGGCACCGGCGGGCCTCCGTGGGTCCACGGGGTGTTCTCCTCGGCGGGCAGTTTCGCCGGCCTGGAGTCGACGCCGAGTGTCGTGTAGGTCACCGTCTCGCCGATCTCGGCGAGGGTGGCCTCCGGGGCGGGCGGCTTGCGCCGGTTCGCGAAGCCGCCGGAGAGCTCGACGGTCACCAGATGGACCCCCTCGTGCGGGGTGAGGCCGATGATCGCGGCCGGTTGCCGCAGACGGCCGGGCGACGTCACCTTGGTCCCGACAGTGAGCCGCACCAGACGCTCGCTGCGCACGGTGATCGTCGGACGCCAGCGCGGGGACTTCGCACCGGGCACGAACCGACTCTCGTCCCGGGCGACGACCGTGCCACTGAACGCTTCTCCGCTCAGCTCGTACTCCGCCATCACCAGGGGGTCGTCGTAGGCCCGCTGGGTCTGGTAGCGGGACGTGTCGTCCTCCAGCATGCCCAGCCGCCGGGCCGCGCCCACCGCGCGGTCGCGCTTGCCCTGCGGGTGGCCGTGCTCCTCCAGATAGGCCGCGTAGTCGGAGAACCGCCGACGGTCGCTGGTCCACCGTTCCTCGACGTGCCCTCCTTCGGGCAGGGCGCGCGCCAGGCCGACGCCCCGCCAGACCAGGTCCCACGTCGGCCGCAACTGATCGCACAGGGCACGGTCGATGCGCTCGCCCAACCGCTCCCGCACCCGCCCTTCGGCCTCCGCGAAGCGGGTGAGGAGGTCGTCGAGGACCGCGTCGAACCCGGTATCCGTGGCAGGTCCGGCAGGCGGCCAGACCAGCGGGTTCTCGGCCTCCCGGGCGGTCTCCGCCCCCGTACGGCCTTCAGGCGGATCGATCCAGGCGACCAGGGCCGCCAGGTGGGAGTCCTCCGCGGAACTCTGGCCGGTCGCCCAGTGCGCGGTGAGCACCCGGCTGACGGCGAGCATGGCACTCGACCCGGGGAACTCCGCCCGGCCCTCGAACCACGTCAGCCACTTGCCGAGCGTCGGTACGTCCGGGTGAACGGCATGCGGCCCGTCCGCGCTGCGCAGCCGGGTGAGCCGACCGAGCCGCCGGACGTAGGCGATGCCTTCGCCGTTGGGGACCAGCAGTTGTGGTGCGCGACAGAACCGCTCATGCTCCTCCGCCTTCTCACCCCTGCCGACGGTGTAGGTCTCGGCCTCCGTCTGACACCCCTCCACGTAGGGCAGCATCAGGGCGGCCAGCTCCTCGACGAACCGGAACCGCTGGACCCGGTCCCTGGGCCGGCGGACGGTCAGCAGGGTCGGATGGTCCGGGTCGGTGCCTGCCAGTGCGGCCAGCGGCGCACAGGCCTCCCCGGCGAGGGTCAGCGGCACCAGGACGAACGGGCGGTCGTCCAGGTGGTGGTGCCGGACTGTGGCCAGGGGCTGGGCCCTGCCGGTCTGGGTCGCGCGGAGCGTCGCGACCGTGGCAAGCATGCTCATGCGGTCTCCTCGGTGCGCAGCCGGAACAGCCGGTCAGCGGCGATGAGCAGTTCGACGGTCTCGGCGTTCTCCTCGCCGGGCGGCAGAACGCCGTCGAGATGGGCAAGGGCAGTGCTGGTGGAGTCGATGCCCGCCAGGGCGTTCCGCACGGTGCTGCCCAGCCGGGCGGGGTATCCGTGGGTGTCGGCCTCGTCTCGGCAGTGGTGGGCCATCTCGCAGAAGGAGAGGCAGTCGGGGACGTAGGAGGCGGGCAACTGCTCCACCGACTCGCGGAGCACAGCCGGGTCCCGGTCGATGTCGAGGGTCGCCGTCGCCGGAAGGCCGCGCGCCAGGTCCTCGGCGCGCCGCAGCCGGTTCAGCTGGAAGTCGAGGGAGGCGAGTTCCTGGCGCAGGTCGATCTGGCTGAGGCACGGCCGGTTGGAGAAGTCCTTGGGGCAGACCAGGAGGAAGGTGCCGGCGATCTGCTCCGGATCCAGCCCTGCGGCCGCGAACGCGCGCCGCAGGGCCAGCACGTACACGGAGGCCTGCTTCGCGGTCTGGGCGACGGCGGTCGGATCGGCCTGGCCGTCGATCACGGGGAACGACCTGATAGCCACGACATGGAACCTGCCGTTGATCCGGTGGGTCAGGGCATCGGGTTCCAGGTAGGCCAGTCGGCCGGCCACCTCCACGGTGAGCACCGGGCTCTGCAGGATCAACCGCTCCTCGTCACCGGCGGCGATCCGCTCGATGACACGACGTGTCTCCCGCTCCCGAGGTTCGAGCGAGGTGATCCCACCGACCTCGCCGAGGTCCTGGAGCTTGGCCTCGTCGACCGGTACGCCGAGATCCTCCCGCAGCAGCCGGATCAGTTCGGCGTACGAGCCCCAGCGCACGGTGGCCTTGAAGGCCTCCTCCCGCGCTATGGCGAACGGCGACTGGCCGAAGCGCGGCTCATGGCCCAACCGCCGGGCCAGAGCGGTCTTGTCGACCCCCGAGGCGTCCAGGACGGACCGCCGGGCACAGGCCGGATTCGCCGTCAGCGCGGTGATCTTACGGGCGGTGTACGCCAACGGCGGCCGCGCGCCGCGAAGTTGAGCCAACCGGTCGGACGGCTCGGGTGAATGGGAAGGCATGGCCTCTCTTCGTTCCGGGGTGGCGCCGATCTCCTGAGGTTCCGATGCGAATACGGGACCCCGCGACTACAGGACCCCTCCCCCGCTGCGGAGGGCGTTGTGGAGTTCCCTCGCACCGAAAAGCTGCTGCACGTCGCTGAGTTGTTCGCGTGCACGGCGAGCGGCATCGATCCGCTCCCGGCTTCCCTCGCCTCGGTGGACCTCCGCCTCGGCTCGCGCGGCGGAGAGCACCCGCTCCGGGTCGGGCCGCGAGGACTCGCTGTAGGCACCCGGAATCGTGAGCGCGAAGCGGCGCAGCAGCCGCCATGCCGCCTCGGACGGCGGGTTGCCCGCGTTGCCGAGGCGCTGGATCTGCTCGGCCGTCCCGATCGCGTGCCGAAGGAAGTCGGCACGCGGGCTGAGCGGAGTGATCAGGCGCTGCTCCAACGACCAGACCGAGACCGCGAGCAGGCCACGGGCCGCGGTGAGGCGGTCGTGGTTGATCGCGGCGCAGATGTAGTAGGGGCGGGAGTAGCCCTGCACAGCGAAGGAACGCTCCTCATCGCGACGTAGCGAGGCGAGTTTGGTGGCTACCAGCGACTCGGAGAAGAAGGCCTCGTACACCGAGGAGATGAGCTTCGGCGAGGCGGGCGCACCGAGGATCGTCAGTGATTGGTAGACCTGCTCGCGCACCGGGACAGCCCCACGGCCGGGCAGACCGGGCGACCATTGCGCGACCTGCACCGGTGGCGTCACGGCAGGCGACCCCTGGAGGGACTCCTCCGCGTCCAGTGCGGCTTCCCACTCCGCCTCAACCTCACGTAGTTCTTTGCGGATCCGCGCGCCGGCGGTCGAATCGCCGGCACGTCGCGACTCCCTCAGTCGGGCGCGCAGAACCGTGAGGCGCTGTTCGAGTTCCTCCACTGATGCGGCCATGGCCCCAGGCTAGTGCACGGTCCATCATTTTCCAAGAACAACCAAGATCACCCAAGAAAAGCGTCCAAACTTTTCCAAAGCCATGCGCTATCGTCTTCGCCAGGCACCGGTCGCTCCATGGCGGCAAGGCGTGGTGCCACCGCCGCCAGAAGGAGAAGCATGGTCGAAGGCACGCATGCACGGGGTGCGGGTGGTCCCGTGTCCACTGAATCGGCAAACCCGCCAGGCGGCAGCGCACCCGGGCGTCCGTCCCGCTGGCTGGCTCCGACGGCCATGACCGCTACAACCGCGGGCCCGATGGTGGCGGGCTTCCAGGGCAACACGACCATCGCCATAATCTCCGCCGCTCCGGGCTTGGCGGTTGGTCTGCTGTTCTTCTTCGGAGTGGTCTGCCCGGCCGTATGGTCGAGGAAGCCCCAGCGCAGGCGAGCAGCCCTCCATGCGATGAACGCACTCATCGGCCGCAGCCCATTGAGCACACCCGAGCCTCAGTAGGTTGTGGGGTCAGGGCGAATGAGCGCCCTGACCCCACGGACCCACCAGCCCGATCCCAGGGTCGGCGCAGCCTGACCACGGTGTATCAGCCCGGACCGCTTCTTCCCGCCCTGGCGACCAACTACCTTTGACACCACTCCCGGTGGGTGGCGATCAGGTCGCGGTACCAGACCCACGAGGCCTTCGGGGTGCGGCGCTGGGTGGTGAAGTCGACGTGGACGAGGCCGAAGCGCTGGTGGTAACCCTCGGCCCGTCGAACGGGCTGTCATTGTGGCAAGACCTTGGCCGAAAGGCACTGGCTCTCATCAAGTCAACTATCCGACGGAGGAGTTGACGCACTCTGCCAGCCCGTCCACGCCGCGGACCGCACCGGCGTGGACGACTCCGGCGCGGGCGCGCAGGCGGCGGAGCATCCGGGCGTCCTGGAAGCCGGCCGCGCGGGCGGCGGCCTCCGTGGTGGCGCCGTGCGCGATGAGGTGCTCCGCCCGCTCGACGCGCAGTTCCTGCTGGTAGCGCAGCGGGGTGAGTCCGGTGGCCTCGGTGAAGTGGCGGGTGAGGGTACGCTCGCTGACGCCCGACGCGCCGGCGAGGTCGGCGAGGCTGAGCCGGGCGGTGAAGCGGGCGTCGATCAGGTCCTGCACCCGGTGGACGGCGTCGACCAAGTGGGCGCGGTGCCGAAGCATCACGCTGACCTGCCGCTCGTCGCCGTTGCGGCGCGCGTAGACGACCATCTCCCGGGCGATCCGGGCGGCCGCTGCCGGCCCGTGCCGGACGGCGACCAGATGCAGGGCCAGGTCGATGCCGCTCGCGATGCCGGCCGAGGTCACCACCCGGTCGTCCACCACGTACAGCACGTCGCGCACTACCACCGTCCTCGGGTAGCGGCGAGCCAGTTCGTCCTGGAGGTCGTGGTGCGTGGTGCAGCGGCGCCCGTCCAGCAACCCCGCCCGGCCGAGCGCGTCCGCGCCCGCGCAGACGCTGGCGACCGTACCGCCGGCCGCGTGGTGGGCGGCCAGCCGCTCCAGCGTCGCCGGGGAGAGGTCCCGGTGTGCCCGCAGCGTCGACGCCCGCCAACCGGGGACCACGATCAGGTCGTCCGGCGTGAGCCGGGGCCACTCGACGGAAGCCCGCAGCGTGAGCCCCTGCGCCGTGGGGACGTCCTCCTGCTCGGCCACGTAGCCGACCGCGTAGCCGAGCCCGTGGTCGGCCGCCGTCGAGAACACCTGGGCGGGCCCGGCGAGGTCCAGCAGGTGCAACTGCGGGACCAGCAGGAAGACGACGCGGGTCACGATCCGGTCAACTCCTTCACAGTGGTGACGGTGGCGAAGCGGCCCGCCAGAGCGTACTCGGTACGGGCGATGATCTCCTCCGTGGAGAGCGTGCGCGGATCGGCGAGGATCTCGTCGAGACTGCGCCCGGCCGGCGCGTCGCGATGCTCGATCGGATGGGTGGCGGTCGCGTCGACCACGAACGTGACGGCGTAGCCGAGGTCGGCCGCCACCCGGGTGGTGGTCTCACAGCACTGCTCGGTACGAATGCCGCTGACCACCAGTTCGCGGATCGCTTGCCGGGTGAGCAGCTGCTGCAGGTTGGTGGTGGTGAACGCGTTGTGCGAGGTCTTGGTGACGACCGGCTCACCCTCCATCGGCACCAGCCCCTCCATCAGGCGGACGTGACCGAGGACGGGGTCGAACACCGTCCCGGTACCGAGCTCGGCGTGCAGGACCCAGACGACGAGGTCGCCCTTGGCCCGGGCGTGCTCGACGAGCCGGGCAACCTGCCCGACGATCCCGGGGTTGGAGACGGCCGCCCAGTTCTCGCGGCGGCGGAAGGATTCCTGGACGTCGATGACGAGGAGTGCGTTGGTCATGCCTCGATCCTCACCGCCGCGGGGTGCCCGGATGAAGACCCCATCGGGCCTGGATGCGGAACGATCCGGTCAGGGCGGGCTGAACGAGCGGCCGGAACGGACGCCGTCCAGGCCGGTAGGCCGCGGGCGCCGTCGCGGGGCTCCGCGGTGGGGGTTGGTGATGCCGCCGAGCACCCCACCGAGCGGTAGGGGCTGCGCGGCGCCGGCCGCCGGGTCATTTCGACGCCGCCGGAACGGTCACCGGCGACGAACCGCCGGGCACCAGCAGGTGCGGCGTCCCGCTGCCGTCCGCCGGCACGCTCCAGACGTCGGTGCCCTTCCCGTCCTGGGCCGGCAGCGCGTACCCGAGCGTCTCCCCGTCGAGCCAGGCCGCCTGATCGTCCACGCTGCGCGACTCGGCCAGCGGGTGCTCGCGCAGTCCCGCCAGTTCCAGGACGTGGAGCCGCCAGGGCGCCGCCGGGTCGGCCGAGACCTTCTTCTTGAAGGCGATCCGGGTACCGTCCGGCGAGAGCGAGGGGCACTCGACGTTCTCCCGCAGTGTGCGGGCCGACCACGCCCGGAGGTCGCCCTCGACCAGGTGGGTCCGGCCGCCGGTCGAGACGGTGGCGTAGAAACGGTTGTCGTCCGAGGCGAAGTTGACGCCCCAGTAGTTGACGTCGGCGGCGTGGTAGCGGGCACCGTCGACGGTCAGCGGGATGGACTCGACCGACTTGACCAGGTAGCCGGTGCGCAGGTCCAGGATCGACGTCCGGGTGGAAAAGGTACCTGCCGCGTAGGAGTCCCCCACGGCGAAGGTGGTCCAGGAAAGCAGTTGCCCGGAGGCCGACACCCGGGCCCGGTTCGGGATCCCGGGCACCGTCACCGTCTGGAGCTCGGTGAACCGTCGGTCGTACACCACCGCTTGGGTACGTGCCGGGGTGCCGGGCAGCGCCCGCAGGCACAGGGCCCGGTCTCCCCCGGCGTGGAAGCGGACACAGGACGGCCCGTCCGGCACCCCCGGGCTGCGGGCGACCCGCCCGCTGGCGGTGTCCCGGTAGTAGAGCCCGGGCTCGTCCAGGGTGAACGAGCTCTCCGCGGCGACGAGCCGCTGCCCGCCGTTGCGCTGCCGGGCGTGCAGCACGTACCCCAGCGAACCGCCCAGCAGTACCAGAGCGGCTGCGATCAGCACCACTGGACGCGCCTTCACGAGGCCTCCCTCTCCGGCAGGATCCGCCATGCTGCGACAAGTGCGGCGGCCAGCCCGAGTGCGGCCACCGCCAGGGCCGGGCGCGGCCCCCACCACGTCCAGGCCGCACCGAAGCCGGCCGCACCGACCAGCCGGGCGAGCGCCTGGCCGGTCTGCAGCACCGCGAGGCCGCTCGCGCGGCCGTCGAGCGGCAGCACCGGCCCGGCCAGTGCCATCAGCACGCCGTCCGTGGCGGCGTAGAAGACGGCGAGGAGCACCAGGACGAGTAAGGCCACCGGCCATCCCGGCGGGGCCATCAGGGTGAGGTAGGCGGCGAGCAGCGCGGCGTGCCCGCAGAGGAACGGAATGCGCCTCCCGGTCCGGTCCGCGATCCGGCCCGCCGGTACGGCCAGCAGCAGGTAGCCGGCCGCAGCGCCGAGCGGCAGCAACGGGAAGAGCAGGGGCGGCAGGTCCAGGCCGCGTTGCAGCAGAAGGTAGAGGAAGGAATCGCCGATCGTCGCTGCCCCCAGTAGTGCGGCGGCCGTGACGACCCGCCGGAACACCGGATCGCCGAGTGCCCTGCTCCTCCTCCTTTCGGTGGGCGTCGACTCGGCGGCCGCTACCACCGCCCCGGCCACCCCGGCCCCCGGCGCCGCCCCCGCCCCCGCCGGGACGAACAGGACCAGCACCAGCACGCCGAACAGCCCGATGGCGAAGCTGACCACGAAGACCGCGTCGTACGCGTCCGTAGTCGCCCACAGAACCGCGAACGCCACCAGGGGTCCGAGCAGCGCCCCCGTGGTGTCCATCGCCCGGTGCACGCCGAACGCCCGGCCGAGCGCCTCCGGCGGTGCGCTGAGCGAGATCATCGCGTCCCGCGGCGCGGTCCGCACGCCCTTGCCGAGCCGGTCGGCGGCCAGCGCGGCGGCGATGCCGCCGGCCGCCCCGCCGGCCAGCAGCAGCCCGAGCCGCGAGAGCGCCGAGAGCAGGTAGCCGGCCCCGGCGACGGTCCGGTGCCGGCCGCCGCCGCGGTCGGCGAGCCTGCCTCCGAGCAGCCGGACCACCGCCGTGGCGCCGTTGAACAGCCCGTCGAGGAAGCCGAATTGCAGGGGCGAGAGCCCGAGGCCCAGCACCAGGTAGAGCGGCAGCACGGCGGTGACCATCTCCGAGGAGACGTCGGTGACCAGGCTGACCGCGCCGAGCGCGATGACCGTGCCGGGGACGCGCCGCCCCTGCCCGGCGGGGCGGGGCGGCGCGTCCGGACGGCGGCCGGTGGTGGCCAGGTACATCATCAGTGGCAGCTGTACTTCGGGCTGGTGTCCTTGACCTGGCCGTCCGTTCCGACGTAGCTCCAGCCGTAGCCGGAGTCGGTGAAGTCCAGCTTCAGCACGCCGTACTCGCCGCTGATCCGCTTCTGGCTGTTCGGCTGGACCTGCTCGATCGGGTACGGCTCCGCGCCGCCCATGCCGCCGACGATCTCCACGATCCCGTCCGCGGTGGCCTTCCCGTCCGGGTCCTGCGGGGCGAACCGCTCGTAGTGGTGGTCGTGCCCGTTCAGCACCAGGTCGGCCTTGGCACCGTAGAGGATCTTCCACACCGGCCGGGAGACCGGGTCGTTGCCGTGCCCGCCCGAGGAGTACAGCGGGTGGTGCCAATAGGCGGCCACGCACTTCTTCGCGTTGGCCGCGAGGTCGGCCTTGAGCCAGTCGATCTGGGCGCTCTGGTCGAAGGCGTTGGAGTCCAGGGCGACGAAGTGCCAGTTGCCCTCGTCGAAGCTGTACCAGCTCTTTCCCTGCGGGTAGGCGATGCTGCCGAAGTACGCCTTGTACCCGGCGAGCGACCCGGCCGGGTCGTAGGTCTCGTGGTTGCCCGGCACCGGGTGGGTCTTCGCCTTGAACGCCCCCCAGGTCTTGTCGTAGTAGTTGCGGAAGTCCGTCAACCTGGCGTCGTCGTACTGGTTGTCACCCATCGTCAGGTAGAACCTCGGGTCGATCCGCTGGGCCAGCGCGGCCGTCTTCGGATGCGCACAGCCGCTGTCCGAGGCGGTGCACTGCGCGGCGATGTCGCCCGCCGCCACCACGGTGAACGCCCCGCCCGGCGTGGTGCCGGTCGGTGACGGGCCGGTCGGTGACGGACCGCCGTCCGGCACCCCGTACACCTGCATCTCGAACAGCGAGTACCCGTACGACGTCCCGCGCGCCGTCCCGTACATCCGGACGTAGCGGCCCCTGGCTCCCAGCCCCGGCCAATCGTCCGTCCCGCCGTTGCCGGCCTTCTCCTCCGCCACCGTCGTCCAGGTCACGCCGTCCGCCGACACCTCGACCCGGTACGCCTTCGCGTAGGCGGCCTCCCAGCTCAGCTTCACCCGCGAGATCCCCGCGCTCCCTCCGAGGTCCACCAGCAGCCACTGCGGGTCCTCTCCCTCCGCACTCGCCCACCGCGTGGAGGCGCTCCCGTCGAACGCCTTCCCCGCCGCGTACGACGACCCCTCGGCGGACGAGGCCGTCGCGGCCTTCCCCTGCGAGATCAGCGGATCGCCCGCCGCCCCCGCCCGCTCGGACCAGCCGAGCAACAGGCCGCCGAGCAACGCGAGCACAGCGGCGAACACTCCGACACGAACAGGCCTTGCCGAGACACCCAGACGCATCCCTGACTCCATGACCTTGAGAAACGGCGAGAGCTGGACTCCGGTCCACACCACACGAACTCACCGGCAAGCGGCGTCACACCGCCGCGGCGGCCGGGTCAGAGCTCTCACTGAGCGCGTCACGTCCCTCCTGCACGGACGCCGCGCCAAGCCGCCAGCCGACAGCGTAATAGAAAGTAAAGTTCCCTATCAATAGGGCGACGACACCGTCCCGTCGCCCGCATCGTGCCGCCGCACGGCCCGAGTGCCCCACAGGGCAATCGGATTGACTGTCCGTCATGATCCATCGCCGCAGACCGTTCCCGGTGTGCCGCGACGCGATCGCGGTACCGGGCGCACGAGGCCTTCGGCGTGCACGCTGCACTGGCCGACTTCGTCCGGCCGTGCTCGGCCCCGCCGCTCACAGAGCGCACATGAATCGCTCACAACCCACAGGGAAGGACCAGGTCATGGCCTCCAGTGCGCCCCCGCCGCCCGGCGCGGCGCCGAACTCGATCACGGCCCCGATCCCCGACCAATCCGCCCGACCTCGACCCACGCCGGGGCGCCGACCGTCAGAGCGCGAAAGACAGCTCGGCATCGGTGTCAAGGCTGGTATCAGCGGCCTGAGGCGCCCGGCAACCCAGGGCTAACGAGCCCACCGCGCTCGGTGGGTGGCGATCAGGTCGCGGTACCAGGCGTACGAGGCCTTCGGGGTGCGGCGCTGGGTCTCGAAGTCGACATGAACGAGGCCGAAGCGCTGGTGGTAACCCTCGGCCCATTCGAAGTTGTCGAGGAGGGACCAGGTGTAGTAGCCGCGGATGTCGATGCCTTCGGCGGCGGCGCGGGCGAGGGCGTCGAGGTGGGCGGCCATGAAGTCGATGCGGGGCTGGTCGGGGTCGGTCTCCTCGGTGACGGAGCAGCCATTCTCGGTGATGGTGATCGGCGGGAGGGCCTTGCCGTAGGTGTCCCGCAGGCCGAGGAGGAGTTGGCGGAGGGCCTCGGGGACGACGGGCCAGCCGAAGGCGGTGTGGGGGACGTCGGGGATGTCGACGAGGTCGAAGGGCAGGCCCGGGTCGGTGGGGGCGGCGACGCGGGTGGGGTTGTAGAAGTTGAGGCCGAGGCCGTCGAGGCCGGGCGTGTGGATGAGGTCGAGGTCTCCGGGGTGGACGGCGCCGAAGATGTCGTCGGGGACGCCGAGGGCGGTGAGGTCGGGGTAGCGGCCTAGGAGGACGGGGTCGGTGAACAGCCGGTTGTGGAGGGCGTCGTAGGCGGCTGCGGCGGCCAGGTCGGCGGGGTCCGAGGAGGCCGGCTCGACGGGGGTGAGGTTGTTGGAGAGCATCGCCTCCAGGCCGCGGTCGTGGAGGACGGAGGCGGCCAGGCCGTGGGCGAGGAGCTGGTGGTGGGCGGCCGGGAGGGCTTCGAACATCAGGGTGCGGCCGGGGGCGTGGGTGCCGAGGGCGTAGCCGAAGACGGTGTGGACGAAGGGCTCGTTGAGGGTGATCCAGGCGGGGACGCGGTCGCCGAGGCGGTCGGCCATGACGGTGGCGTACTCGGCGAAGCGGTACGCGGTGTCGCGGTTCAGCCAGCCGCCGTGGTCTTCGAGGGCCTGCGGGAGGTCCCAGTGGAAGAGGGTGGGCAGCGGGGTGATGCCCGCGTCGAGAAGGGCGTCCACGAGGCGGTCGTAGAAGGCGAGGCCGGCCTCGTTGACGGCGCCCGCGCCGGTGGGCAGGACGCGGGACCAGGCGACGGAGAAGCGGTAGCCGTCGAGCCCGAGGCCCTTCATCAGGGCGATGTCCTCGGGGTACCGGTGGTAGTGGTCGCAGGCCACCGCCCCGGTGTGGCCGTCGCGGACGACTCCCGGCCGGGCGGCGAAGGTGTCCCAGACGGAGGGCCCGCGGCCGTCCTCCCCCACCGCCCCCTCGATCTGGTACGCGGCGGTGGCGGCGCCCCAGCGGAACCCCGCCGGCAAGTCGAAGCGGTTCGGCATGGCAGCCTCCTGACGATTATGTGAGGAGTCCTCATGTTATCGACGCCGCACCGGAACACCAGAGGACCGTCGACCACGTCCGGAGACCCCACAACTGGTGTCCCAGAACCCGCTTGACCCCCAGTCGCCCGGCGATGTCCATCTCAGCCCGCCGTGCGCTGAACGGAACGCGTTGTCCGTGCAGAAGAACTATCGCTGCGCGAGCTCATCTGCGACGTGTGGCCCCCGGGCTGCCCCTGCACGCCGGACACCTCCCCAGCTGCCACCGGCACGCCCACCTGCTCACACGGAGCATCGACGCGGACTCATCGCCAGGCGGGACAGGAGCGCGTTCGCTGCTGCGGACGTTGCGAGATCGCCCGGTGTGCGGCTGGTCCCCGCCGCCCCCACGGGTGCCCTTCGAGCATGACGTGTGGCTCCTGGACCGCCCTCACCGACACCAGTGCCGTGGCCGGACAGCCACCGTGTTGCCCTTCACTCTTTCGAGGGAGGACGAAACGTTTTGTCGCTCAGCGGAGGTACGACGTTCCGCCAGAGTCGGAAGCATGCCGCTGCTCGCTGATCCATCCGCCCGGGACGCCGTGTCGACCACGGTTCCCGGCACGTGCCGACCGGCGGCTCCCCCTCAGCGAAGGAAGGAACCCTTCTGTGGCTTTGACGACTCAGAACGCGACGCAGGAGCTGGAGGCCGCGGGCCGGGCAGGTGACCCGCAGGCCGATCAGCTCGTCTCCGATCTGATCGACCACAAGGAAGTCGACGGCGTCAACGCCCTCTTCCGCACCATCGGGACGCTCAAGCCCGGCCAGGACCTCTCCCAACTGCCCCAGCGGCTGGCGGACTTCCTGCGGGAGGCCGCGGCACCGCCGCCGGACTGGTCGGAGGCGGACGTCGACGCCGCGGAGGGCTTCTTCGGCCACCACCACGGCGAAGTGACCATGCTCCAGGGCACCGTCGGCCTGATCGGTACCTACCTCTCCCCCACCGGCGCGTTCACGCTCCGCTCGACCGGCCGGCTCGGCGGCGTCAAGGGCCCGGGCCGGCGCCTGTCGCAGTCGTCCCGGCTGTTCCTCGACATGGGCAACAAGAACGCCCTGCGCGACGGCACCCTCGCGGCGAACGTCACCAAGGTCCGCCTGGTCCACGCCTCCGTACGGCAGTTGCACAAGAAGAGCGGCGCATGGGACTACGCCAAGTGGGGCGAGCCGGTGTCGATCAAGTACACCACCGGCGCCTCCTGCGTGTTCAGCGTGCAGATTCTGGAGGCCATGAAGAACCTCGGCATCGACGTCTCCGAGGAGGACGCCCACGGGTTCATGTGTGCCTGGCACTACGTCAACCACTACCTCGGCACCCCCGAGCGGTGGCAACTGCCCAAGGACGCCGACCTGGTCACGCGCGTCTGGAACCAGGTGCGCGACGACGAGTGGAAGAAGACCGAGGACGGCGTCTTCATGACGCAGCAGGCCGTCGACTTCTACAAGCAGTTCTACCCCGGCCCCACGCACGACGCGCTCATGGCCCTGGTCCGGCACGCGCTCACCGACAGGTACGCCGACATGGCCGGCGTGCCCAAGGGCGTCCTCGACCTCGCCGCCGGTCCGCTCGCCGCCGGCCACGGCGTGGTCAGCGGCCTGGGCGGCGGGCTCCTCGGCGGCTCCGTCCAGAAGGCCACCGGCGTCAACCCCTACAAGGACGTCCTCGGCATGGCCTCCAAGACGTTCAACGAGATCCAGAAGTTCGCGCTCACCCACGACCAGGACGACCAGCCGCAGATGCACCAGGAGCTCGGCGACGACCGCTGAGCACCCCACGCCGTGCCCCGCCAACCCCAAAGGCCCGGGCGGGGCACGGCGCGAAGCACCACGTGGCGCAGCGGAACGGCTCGGCTTCCAGGGGAAACGCACGGCGGCGCTGCCTCCCGGGGTCGTTGCCCGAACCGCCCGGGCACTGCGCCCGGGGCGCGCTGCCCGGACCGGGCGATGGCAGGACCGCCGTGTCGGTTGAGCGGCTGGCCGTGGGCGCGGTGTGCGGCCTGGTGTCAGCCGTTGACGTTGACGGCGGACCAGGTGTCGGCGACGGTCGCGTAGGCGGTGCTGCCGGGGCCGTAGAGGTCGGCGGCGGCTTGGAGGGTGGCGGCGCGGGCGTCGTGGTAGTCGGTGGTGGTGGTCATGTAGATGGTCAGGGCCCGGTACCAGATCTGCTCGGCGGCGACGCGGCCGATGCCGGTGACGGTGCGGCCGTCGATGGTGGGGCTGTCGTAGTCGATGCCGTTGATGGTCCTGGGGCCGCTGCCCTCGGCGAGCAGGTAGAAGAAGTGGTTGGCGGGGCCCGAGGAGTAGTGGACGTCGATGCCGGCGATGCCGTCGTACCAGTAGTCGGGCGAGCGGCCGTCCCGGGAGGGCCGGTCCAGGTAGCGCAGCGGGGTGCCCTTGCCGTTGAGGTTGAGGCGTTTGCCCATGAGGTAGCCGGGGACGTCGGTGGGGTTGTCGGTGTGGAACGCGACGGCGGTGGCGAGGATGTCGCTGGTGGCCTCGTTGAGTCCGCCGGACTCGGCCCGGTACTCCAGACCCGCGGTGGCGGAGGTCAGGCCGTGGATCATCTCGTGTGCGGCCACGTCCAGTTCGGTCAGCGGCTTGGCGTTGCCGGGCCCGTCGCCGTAGGTCATGCAGAAGCAGCCGTTGTCCCAGAAGGCGTTCGTGTAGTTGTCACCGGCGTGGACACGGCTGTAGGCGCCGACACCGTCGCCGCGGATTCCGGCGCGCCCGTGCACCTGCTGGAGGTAGTCCCAGGTGGCCGCGGCGCCGTAGTGGGCGTCGACGCCCGCGGTCTCGTCGTCGCTCTGGGTGCCGTTGCCCCAGCGGTCGTCCTGGTCGGTGAACAGTTCGCCCTGGCCGGTGGAGGCGTGGTGCAGGTTGTAGGTCCGGTGGCCGCCGCGGGCGGTGTCGTCCATCTCGTACCGGAACAGGCTGTGCTCGGTGCCCAGGGTCACCGTGCCGTTGTACTGTCCTTGGCCGATGCCGGTGTGCACGGCCTCGTAGGTGTAGAGCTGAGTGCCCGAGGTCGCGTCGGTCACGATGTGGCGTTCGCTGGGGGTGCCGTCCTCCTGGGTGCCGTCCAGGATGGATTCCCAGGCCAGCGCGGGGGTTTGGGCGGCCGACCAGACGACCAGGCGCGGGAGCTCCGTGGTGTGGAGCGACTGCATCACCTGGACGGCCGGGATCGTGGGCGTGATGGTCGGCACGCTGACCGGCGCCCGGTGGGCGCGGGTGTCGGTGAGGGCGCCCTTCGGGGTGCGGTGGACGATCAGGTCGCCGCCGAGGACCGGCACCGTGGCGAAGGTGCGGTTGTAGCGGAAGTGGACGGTGCCGTCCGCGTCCCGGGTGGCATCGCCGATCTGCAGGCTCTCGCGCGGGTCCAGGTTCAGCGCCTTCGCCGTCGCGATGGCGGTCCGGGCGGCTTCCCGCAGAAGCTCGGCGTGTTCCTGCGGGGACAGCGTCGGCGCGTCGCCCCGGGTCTGCGAGGTGCCAGGGAGTGTGCGGGCGGCGGCTCCTGTCGACTGGATGCCCGTCAGCGCCAGGGTGGTCAGGAGCGCCAGGGCGGCGGCCAGCCGGGTGGGCCGGCGGAGTCCGTGATGGGGGGATGCAGGCTGCAAAGGGGGATTCCTCGGTGCGTGCGGCCACGGTTCGTGTCCACATGATCGTGTGCCGGCCAGGGGCCGGCATCGGATGGCGTTGCCGCCCGGGTCCGGACTGTCGTGCCCCAGCACCGGAACCGGCTGAAGGCGGCTGCGAGCGGCCCGGCGACCCCGGCCGCTACTTGACGTTGGCGATGGGGGCGTTGGTGGCGAGGCAGACCGTGCCGATGCGAGGAGCGGTGCTCTCGATGAACACCAGGGCCCGGGTGCTGGACGCCGCCGCACCGCCCAGCGACGGCCCCTGGCCGACGGGGCCCGATCCGTCGAGCTCGGCCGTGCCGAACACCAGGCCGGGGACGGTCTCCACGTGCCGCACCACGCCGTCGACCGGTGCGTGCCAGCGGTGGTAGCCGGTGGCGGGGACCAGCAGCTGGAGGACGTCGCCGCCGACGAACCGGTCCGTGCAGGCGCTGTTGTTGAGCGTATCCGCCGGGGAGTGGCTCTGGCCTTTGAGGGTGAACCCGGCGTTCTTCTCGACCTGCCGCTCGTGGCGGATCAGGGTGGCGTCGCCCGGTGCGAGGACGGCGGTGGGGTCGGTGGAGACCGGGCGGGCCTCGGGCTTGACCTTCCGGTGGAAGAAGTCGTTGAACGACGCGAAGCCCCAGTGCTCGGCGCTGCGGTCGGGGATCACGTAGTCGTCGAGCCGGTGGCTTTCGACGGCGTGCGGGGACAGCCAGCCGTTGTCCTCCTCGGTCAGCCACGCACCGCAACAGGTGCTCGACGCCGTGGACCGGCTGGAGGCCGCGCGGGAGCTGTTCGAGCATCCCGGACACCAGCGACTGGATGCCGGTGTCGGTCTCGATCAGCTTCTTGAGGGTCGCGACCGCGGGGCTGTGCGGTTCCCTCCGGTCCCGGGCCCGGTCCGCGAGGTCCGCCAGCCAGGCGTCGACCGCCCGGCGGTCCTTCGGAAGATACCCGGCGACCCGCCCGAACGAGGTGCGGTAGCGGGCGTCGGCCAGGGCGCCGGTGAGGTCACCGAGCATGTCTGTCTCCTTGGCAATCGATCGACCACGTCCAGGTGGAGATCCTCGCGAGTCTCACCTGCGCAACAGGCGAGGAAACACGGTTCGTCGCCAAAGGGACTCGAAAGGATGACGGTGGCCGTCGACGTCACGCACGTCATGGCCGACGTGTCAGTCGGCCTTCGGTACCGCCGGTGACGGGGCAGAGTCGTTGAATGAACGGAGCGGGGTGCGGCATCGCCGTCTCCGTACTGCCGAGAGGCAGGGCGGGCTCAGTGAACGGTGAGGTGCACGGCCGAGGAGGCCGGCTCGACCGGGCTGAGGTTGTTGGAGAGCATCGCCCCCAGGCCGCGCTCGTGGAGGATCGCGGCGGCCAGGCCGTGGGCGAGGAGCTGGTGGTGGGCGGCGAAGATGTCCCGGACGGACGGCCCGCGGCCGTCCTCCTCCACCGCCCCCTAGATCTGGTAGGCGGCGGTGGCGGCACCCCAGCGGAACCCCGCCGGCAGGTCGAAGCGGTCGGGCATGACAGCCTCCTGACGAGAACATGAGGGGCTGTCATATTACTGACGCCGCGCCGGAACACCAGCGAGGGCGACCCCGGACTTCGGCGGTCGGACCCCTATGCGGCCGGAGTCGTTCGCGGCGGCCGACCGGTGCCGACCGGTGCCGACCCGGGTCGAGCCGGGGCGATCGCGGCGCACGCGATCGCCCCGGCCCGGCCGCCGTGGCGAAATCCCATGGAACCGTTGTGCGGTGACCCAGGCTCAGTTCCCGGTCGCGAGGGTGTCACCGCGGACCAGGCCGGATTCCGCCGGCACGTCGGCCGGATCGGAGCCCTCGTGCAGGATCCGGTTGTTCTCGTCGACGAAGACCACCCGGGGTTCGAGCTTGCCGAGTTCGTCCTGGTGCACCTGCGCGTAGGCGATGATGATCACAAGGTCGCCGACGCCGATGAGCCGGGCGGCGGCGCCGTTGATGCCGATCACACCGCTGCCGCGCGGCCCCTCGATCACATAGGTGGACAGCCGTTGCCCGTTGTTGATGTCGACGATGTCGACCTTCTCGCCGGCCACCAGGTCGGCGGCCTCCATCAGGTCGGCGCAGATGGTCAGCGAGCCGACGTAGTGCAGGTCGGCCTGCGTCACCGTGGCCCGGTGGATCTTCGACCGCATCAGGGTGCGATACATGACTGCTCCTTCTTTGACAGGGTGTACTGGCACCGCGACGCCCTCGGCGAACACGGGAGACCTCTCCGGGGCCCCGGCTGACGCTCCGTCACGATCAGGGCTCCGCGGCGGGAAGTGCGGTGGTCAGGGGTCACAAATGCGGGTTGACGCGTTCGCGGCGTGATGTGACCATCGAACGGGTTCACGCCCGGGGACACCGTGGCGGGCGGGAATCGTTGGGGAGGTTCTGCTCGCGTCCGGGGAATCGCCCTCGGCACTGTGACCTGTCCGCGCGCTGCCACCGGGATCGCCGTCGAGTCCGGTTCGAGCAGGCCGTGACGTGGTGCCGATCGGACACCCGTCGACGGCAGGGAGGCGCCTTCGCGCGCGGTCAGCGAGTGATATCTGCACAAGGGGGAAAAATGATCGCTGCCTTGACGGATTCTCGACAACTCGGTGAGTCCGAGCACCGCGTGCTCGATGCGTACCGCGCCAGAATGAGCGACGCGGACGTCATGCTGGACGTTCCGGCGGGCCACGACCGCTCGCTCACCGGGCTGCTGGTCGCCGGTCACGCGCTCGAACGGGGACGCAGCGTGGCCTACCTGACCGACGACAGCGACCGGGTGCTCTCGCACGCGAGCGTGCTGCCGGAGCTGCCGGCGGTGCGCCGGCTGCACGGGCAGAGTTCGCTGAGCGACATCGTCGCCTACTACAACGCGCAGGCGCTGGGCGTCATGGACTTCGCCACCTACTTCAACACGAGCCCCAAGGTCGAGCTGGCCGAGGTGGTGGTGTTCGACGACTGGCACACGGCGTGCGAGATGGTCGGAAGCCTGTTCACGCTGCGGGTGGACCGCCGGCTGCAGCGCCGGGCCTACGACGGCATCTGCGACCTCGCGCTGTCGCTCGGGGACGAGAGCTACGCCACGGTGGCGCGGATGCGGCACGAGGGCGCCGACAGCCTGCTCTCGCCGCGGCAGCTCGACCTGGCGGACTGGGCACGGATCGCCGACCGGGCCGCCGAGGTGCTCACCCCGGAACTGTGCACGGAGGACGACAGGTTCACCTGGCCGCGGCTGCAGCCCTGGCTGCACCAGTGCCGGGTGCTGATCGCGCCCGCCGGTGTCGAGATCCGTCCCCCGCACCAGCTCATCCGGACGCTGCCCGGCTACCGCCACGCCGACCAGCGGGTCTTCCTCACGCGGCAACCGGTCGAGTCGACGGTCGAGCCCGCGAAGGTCGGACGGGACCTGCGACTGCCGGACACCGACCGGCTCACGCTCTCGCCGAACATGCGGGCCGCCGTGGCCTACCTGCGGGGGAACTACGCGGACAGCGGTCTGACACTCGGTCGCGTCGCGCGCAGTGCGTACATGAGCCAATATCACTTCTCCCGCCGCTTCAAGCAGGAGACCGGCTGGCGGTTCATCGACTTCGTCACCGCGCTGCGGCTGACCGAGGCCGGACACCTGCTGCGCAACACCACCATGTCGATCACCGATGTCTCCCGTACGGTCGGCTATCAGGAACTGAGTCACTTCCAGCGCACGTTCAAGAAGTGGTTGGGCACCTCCGCGTCGGGCTACCGGGGCGTGTCCCGGTAGCCCGACCGCACGGTCAGTGCTGGCAGCACTGGCGCATGCTCCACTCCGGACGGTGCCAGTAGTGAGCGGGGTCCTGCGAGGCCGACGGCGCGGCCGGGCGAACGGTCACGACGGCCGCCCCGGCCGCCTCCGCCGCCTTGGCCGCCTTGGCCGGCCGGAACGGCGCGAGGATCTCCGGCACCGTGCGGGTGACGCCGGCCACCATCACCGACCGCACCGCGGCCGCGGCGCGGATGTCGGTCAGCGGGTCGCCCTCGACCATGACCAGGTCGGCGATCCTCCCCGGCGCCACCGCGCCCAGCTGGTCGCCGTAGCCCAGCGCCCTGGCGGCGTTGCCGGTCGCGGTCATCAGCGCCTCGCGCGGGGTGAACCCGTACTTCACCAGCACGCGCAGGTTCTGGTGCGCGCTGACGCCGATGTCGTCCAGCGGCGCGTCGGTGCCGAAGACGACCAGGCCGCCCCCGCGGTGCACCCGCAGCAGCGCGTCCACCATGCCCTTGGTGATCCGCTGGTCGAGCTCGCTCTCCGGACCCGGCTGCGCGGCGCCGTCGGCCTTGGCCACCAGGCGCCGGTAGTCCCAGTCCGGGAACAGCACCTTGGTGCGCTCGTCCTCCACCAGCGACCGGTCGCCGGCGTACAGCTCGCTGGCGAAGATCATGGTCGACGACACCCACATGCCGCTGGCCACGAGCAGGTCCACCGCGTCCTGCGACATGCGGAAACCGGCGTAGCTCAGCGTGCGCGAGTAGTTCAGCCGATGGCCGCCACCGGGGTGCTCCATGCCGTCCAGGCCGGTGTGCGCCGCCGGGTACAGATAGTGCGAGGTGACCGGCACGCCCATCGCGTGCGCCCTGGCCACGATGCGCTGCTCGAAGGCCACCGGCATCCGCATGTACGACTTGATCTGGTCGTAGTCCAGCCCTTCGGCGCGGTCCAGTTCCCGCTCCAGCTGCTGGGCGGAGTGGACCGGCCGCATGCAGTTGTAGAAGGCCCGGCTGCCGTCCAGGGCCTGTCCCGAGCCGAGGTAGCGGGGGCCGACCCTGGTGCCGGCCTCCATCGCCTCCCGGTTCTCCACCATCTGGTATGCGAGGTCACCGGGCGACTTGCTCGTGGTCACGCCGTAGGACAGCCACAGCCGCCCCTGCCGGTCGCCCCACTGCTTGCCGCGCATGTTCCAGTGGTTGTGGGTGTCGATCAGGCCGGGCATCACCGTCAGCCCGGAGGCGTCCACGATCCGCGCGCCGCTGGGCACGCCGCCGCCCCTGGGCAGCACCGCCTCGATCGTCGCGCCGCGCACCACGATGTCGACGTCGCGGCGCAGTTGCTCGCAGGAACCGTCCCAGAGCGCGCCCGCGCGCACGACCGTGGGCTCGCTGACCCGTACCGGACGGTAGGTGAGGTCGGCGGTGATCGTGCGGGCCGCGCCGCCGTCGGGCCCGACGGTGCGCAGCACGCCGTTGCACAGGTAGACGACGGTGCCGTCCGCGCTGATCGACAGCGAGTCGGTGACCTCGTCGGTCAGCTGCTGCGGCTCGCCGGTGATGGTGCCGTCGGCGGCCACCGGGACCCGCCAGGCGAGGCTCTCCGCGCCGAACACCAGGTGCCGGCCGTCGGAGGTCCACAGCGGGCCGTCGTTGTCGCGGGTGCTGATCGACCGGTCCGGCGCGATCTCCTGGTACCGGACCTTGTTGTCGGCCAGGTCCACGGTCAGCACCTGGTTGTTGCCGTTCGAGGTTCGCTTGGAGTACGGCATCAGCGCGGCCAGCGCGATCCTGCCGCCGTCCGGCGACCAGGTCGGCCGGCCCGGCTGGTAGAGCGCGGGCAGCACCTGGCGCACCGAGCGGTCGGCGACGTCGAACACCCAGGTCTGACCGGACTCGTCCTGGTAGGCGATCTTCGCGCCGTCCGGGGAGAACCGCGGCGCGAGCTGGCCGCCGGGCAGATCGGTGAGCCGGTCGGAGCGCCCGGTCGCCAGGTCCAGCCGCCACAGGTTGGCGGTGCCGGCGCGGTCGCTGACGTAGACCAGGGACCTGCCGTCGGGCGCGAAGTCCGGATCGGCCGCGAAGAACCCGTCGTCCACGACCTTGCGGGGCCTGCCGCCGATCGGCAGCAGCCACAGCGCGTTCAGCGCGCGGAACGCCACCTGCTTGCCGTCCCGCGACACCGCGGGGTCGGCCATGCCCTTCGCCCGGCGCGACGCGTCCGACACGAGGTTCCGCCGCTTGCGCTGGTAGTTCCGCGCCGAGTACGGCAGTTCGGCGGTGAACGGGATCTCCCGCACGGCCCCGGAGAGCGAGCGGCGGCGCAGCCGGCCGCCGGAGCTGTAGACGAACTCCTGCGCCGAGGTCCACGACACCGGCAGCGGCGGCAGGTCCTCGCCGGTCACGATCGCCTTGGCCCCGAGCATCATCGTGGTCCCGGTGCCGCCCGCGCTCAGGTAGCTGACCTGGCCGTCCGGTGCGTAGACCGGCGAGGACACCATGGCGTCGCCGGGTACGCCGGGCAGTTGCCTGCGCAGGCCCGAACCCAGGTCCAACTCCTCGATGGCGCCGTCACCGACGACGTAGGCGAGCTTCGTGCCGTCCGGGGACCACACCGGGGCCGCGTGCACCTCGTCGGCGTCGGTGACGGCGCGCTGCTGCCCGCTCGCGAGGTCCAGCACCCAGATCCGGCTGACGTGGTCGCGGTCGGAGGCGAACGCCACCTGCTTGCCGTCGGGCGAGAAGCGCGGCTCCAGGTCGAAGCCCCAGCCGGTGGTGAGCCGGGTGAGCCCGGTGCCGTCGGCGTTGATCGTCCACACGTCGTAGGCGGTGTCGAGGAAGGACTGGAACACGATCCGGCGCCCGTCGGGCGACCAGTGCGGCCGGGTCGCGTCGTGCTCCTCCGGCGTGATCCGCTGGGCCCGGCCGCCCGCGGCCGGCAGCAGCCAGATGCCGCCGGCGATGTCCACCGCGAGCCGGCGGCCGTCGGGGGACACCGCGACCCCGACGTTGGCGCTGTCCCGCACGGTCACGCTGCTCTCACCGGGACGGCCGTTCGGCTGCGGCGTCTGCGCGGACGCGGGCACCGCGCCGGCGGTCAGCCACAGCGCGCCCGCGCCCGCGACGACCGCGCCGCCGCGCAGCACCTGCCGGCGGGAGAGCCTCTCGGATGGTGACGTGTGTTCCATGGTCTTCCTCGTTACTTTCTGCGCGCGGTGGTGTACCGGGGGGTGCCCCAGTGGTCCACGCCGTAGCTGATGCCGGTGAAGGCGTCCTGTTCCCGCAGCAGGGACATGACCACGTCGGCCTGCTCGTCGTCGTGTTCGATCGCGACGCCGCCGCCGGAACGCAGCAGCCGGGTGGCGGCCGCCACCACCGCGCGGATCACGACCAGTCCGTCCTGGCCGCCGAACAGCGCGGGCCACGGCTGGTGCTCCTGCCATTCCGGCGGCAGCACGACGCCGTCCACCACGAACGGCGGATTGGCCAGCAGCAGGTCCACCGTGCCGTCCAGGTCGGCGAACATCGCGGCGTCGGTGACATTGCCGGCGTGCAGGATGATCGGGGTGTCGCCGAGTTCCGCCTGCCGTGCGGCGTTGCGGCGCGCCCAGGTCAGGGCCACCGGGTCGAGCTCGATGGCGTGCACGGTCGCGTCCGGCCGGGCGTGCGCGACCGCCAGGGCGATCGCCGCCGATCCGGTGCACAGGTCCACCGCGAGCGGCTTGGACACCCCGCTCACCACGTCCAGCCCCCAGGCCAGCAGCGGCTCGGTGTGCTTGCGGGGCACGAAGACGCCCGGACCCACCGCGACCTCGACACCGCCGAGCACGGCACGGCCGGTCAGGTACTCCACCGGCGTGCGGTCGGCCCGGCGGGCGACCAGCTCCCGCAGCCGGGCCAGATCCTCCCGGCCGAGCGTGGCGTCGAGGGGCAGCCGCTCCACGGCGCGGCCCAGCACGTACTCGGCCAGCTTCTCGGCGTCCCCGCGCGGCTGCCAGGCGCCGGCCTCGGCGAGGGTCTTCTCGGCGTCCGTCAGGAACGCACCCAGCGTCGGTTCACCAGTCTCGGCGGTCATCCGTTCCGGACTCCTTCCAGGATGTTCGCGGCCGTCTCCAGATGGCCGCGTTCGTGCAGCGAGGACAGGGCGAAGCGGATCAGACCGGTGCCCTTGGCCACGGTGGGGAAGAAGGCCGGCAGGATGAGCACCCCGGCCTCCTTCAGCGTGGTGGCCGCGCGGAAGGCCGCCTCCTCGGTGTCGAAGTGCGCACCGCGCACCGGGGACCGCAGACCGGCGTTGACGAGCCGGTTGCCGGTCAGCTCGTCGAACACCTCGGTGTTGCGCCACAGCCGCTCCTGCAACGCGGCGACCTCGCCGTCGAGGTGCAGCCGGGCCGAGGCGACGTTCGCGGCCAGCATCGGCAGCATGATCGAGTGCCCGAAGACCAGCGGGTTCGCGAACTTGCGCAGCACACGCACGTCGTCCTCGCTCGGCACCACCGCGAACCCGCCGCAGCCGCCGAACGCCTTGGACAGCGAGCCGGCGATGACCACGTTGGGCGGCAGCCGGTCGCCGAGCGCCTCGAAGGCGTAGCCGGCGCCGTGCTCGCCCGCGACGGAGATGCCGTGCGCGTCGTCGATGTAGAGGTGTCCCCCGTGGGGCGCCAGCGCCTCCAGGATCCCGGCGACGTCGATCAGACCGCCCATCGAGCCGACGCCGTCGATCAGCACGATCGGCGTGCGCCCGTCGCGACGGGCGTCGCGCAGCGCGGACTCCAGCGAGTCGGGCGTCTCCAGGTCGAACCGGCGCGCGGGGCCGATCTGGTCGAGGACCCCCCGCAGCACCTGCATCGAGGAGTGCGCGGTCCGGTCCACCAGGAAGGTCGCGCCGCCGGGCGCGATCGGGTAGCTGGGCAGCGCGCCGGCGCCGAGCAGCGGCAGCAGGCCCAGGTGGACGGTTCCGACGGAGGTGAAGGGGACGACCTTGTTGCCGCGGTACACCGTGGAGAGCAGGTCCTCCAACTCGCCGAGGTAGTGCGGGCGCATCCGGTTGCGGGAGGTCGACAGGTGCACGCCGAAGCGGCGCAGCGCCTCCTCGGCGGCCGTCACCAGCGCGGGGTGCTCCTCCAGACCCAGGTAGGAGCAGGACACGAACTCCAGCGCCTCGGTGCCGTCCGCCAGGCAGACCACCTTGCCGGGCTTGCGGCCGGTGACCACGTGCCCGGTCAGGCCTTGCTCGAACGCCACGTCCAGGGAGTCGGACGTCTTGTTGATGCGGGACTCGACCCAGTTGGCGGGCTGTGTCTCCTGCTGCGGATGGATCATGTCGCCTCGATTCGGGTGGACGCGGACAGGGCGTCGAACAGGTGGGCGCAGGTGTCGCGGTGCTCGTCCAGGGCGGTGCCGAAGAGGGCGCGCAGCCGGCCCTGCGCCGCGGCGAACCCGGCTTCGTCGCCGCCGTCGATCAGGTCGGCCAGTCGGCGCACGGACGCGGCCAGCGCACCGCGGGCCCGCGCGGCGTCGGGATTGGCGACCTGGATGTCCCAGTACACCTCCGGTGTCCCGGAGGCGATCCTGGCCAGCAGGGCCAGCATGGTCGCGTGCGGCGGCGGGGCGATCACGCCGAGTTCGCCGATGTCGGTGCCGAGTTCCTCCAGCGCCAGCCCGAAACCGAGCACGCTGGCGTGGGTGAGCACCTGCGCGGCGGCGGTGAGCCGGTCGTGCCGCTCGGCGTCGAGCAGCACCGGTCGGCCGCCCCACTCGGCGAGCAGCCGCAGCAGTTCGGCCGCGGCCGGCCCGTCGTGCACCACGACGGTGGCGACCGGCTTGCCGGGCATGCCCAGGGCCGGCGCGAACATCGGGTTCAGGCTGACGGCCTGCACGCCTTCGACGCCCTGGAGCGCGGTCACCACGGCGTCCTTCACGGACAGTGTGTCCACCAGCAGCGTACCGGGACGCAGGTGCGGAGCGATGAGCGGGATCGCGGCCAGCCCCGTGCGCTCGGGCACCGCCAGCAGCACCAGGTCCGCCGTGCCCAGCTCCGCGACCAGGGCGTCACCGGGCGAGGTGATGTCCCCGGCGAGGTCGCCACCGGCCGGGTCCACCACGACGACCTCGGCGCCCGAACCGGCCAGCAGCGAGGCGAACATGCCGCCGACCGCGCCGGCGCCGCCCGCCACCAGACAACGCCGCAGCGACCGAACTCCGGCCCCGCTCATGCCAGTCCTCCCAGTGCGGGGCGCAGCGCCGTCGCCGCGACCGCGGTGAGCACCGCGCGCGATTTCACCACGGTCTCCTCGTACTCCTCGTCGGGGTCCGACAGCGCCACGATCGCGCCGCCGACGCCGAAGCTCATCCCTTCGTCGGTGGCGACCAGGGTCCGTATCACGATGCTCAGATCCGCGGCGCCGGACAGGGCGAACCAGCCCAGCGAACCGCTGTAGACGCCGCGCGGCCCCTCCTCCAGCCGGTCGATGATCTCCATCGTGCGCACCTTCGGCGCACCGGTCATGGAGCCGCCGGGGAACGCCGCGCGCACGCAGCCGACCGCGCTCTCCTCCGCCCGCAGCGTGCCGCGGACGGTGGAGACCAGCTGGTGCACCGGCGCGTACGTCTCCACGTCGAACAGCACCGGGACGTGCACCGAGCCGATCTCGCACACCGTGTTCAGGTCGTTGCGCACCAGGTCGACGATCATCAGGTTCTCCGCGCGGTCCTTCTCGTGCGTGGAGAGGTCCAGCTTGAGCAGCTCGTCCTGGTCGGGAGTGCCGCCGCGGGGCCGGGTTCCCTTGATGGGCTTGGACTCCACGACGCCGTCGGCGCCGATCCGCAGGAACCGCTCCGGCGACGCGCTGAGCACCGCGACCTCGGCGAAGTCCAGGAAGGCCCCGTAGGGCACCGGGCTGATCCGGCGCAGCCGGGAGTAGGTGTGCCGGGGATCGATCTTCTCGTCCACGGTGACCGTGTTGGTCAGGCAGATCTCGTAGGACTCGCCGAGCCGGATCTCGTCGAGGCAGTCCTCGATCCGCTTGAGGTAGCCCTCGCGGTCGTGGCGCGGACGGGCGGTCTCCCAGCCGGCCATGTCGGCGGCCTCGGCGCCGGCCAGCACACCCGTCCGGCCCGAATCGTCCACGGCGGACCCGTCGAGCCGGGACAGCCGAGCCGCCGTCCCGTCCAGCCAGTCGAGCGCGGCCGCCTCGTGCTCCGGTGTGCTCAACGCCAGCAGGTACGACCGGTGTTCCACGTGGTCGACGACCAGCGCGCGGTCGGCGAACAGCAGAGCGGCGTCGGGGGTGTCGGCCCGGTGTGCCCGGGAGCCACCGGTCTCGGCCTTCAACTCGTAGCCCAGGTAACCGACGTAGCCCAGGTTGAAGTCGAACGGCAGACCGTCCGGTGTCGGCAGCGACCGCGCGGCCAGACTGTCCTGGAGGTAGCCGAAGAAGTCCCGGTGGACCTCCTCGACCCGGCCGTCCGCGTGGGTGACGGTGACCAGCCGCCGGCCGACGTCGTAGGAGACGTACTCGGCCAGCGGTCCGCTGTCGTCGCCCATGATCGAGAACCGCGAGCGTTCGTGGCGGGTCTCGCTGCTGTCCAGCCAGAAGCTGCGGGTGGAGCCGGAGAACAGTTCCCGGTGCGCCGCGTCCGGGTCCGGCTCGTGCGCCGCCTCGCGCACGTGCAGGCGCAGATCCGGCGAGGCGTCAGCGGGCGCCGGCCGCACGGCCGGTGGAGGCGGGGCGACGGCCGGAGCGGGGCGCGCGTCCATCGCGAGGTCGCGGAAGTTCGCCAGCAGCAGCCTGCCGTGCTCGCTGCTGATGGATTCGGGGTGGAACTGGACGCCCCACAGCGGGTCCGTCCGGTGGCGCAGGCCCATCAGCACGCCGTCCTCGGTCCACGCGGTGCGTTCGAGCACCTCGGGCAGGTCGGTGACGGTCAGCGAGTGGTAGCGCACCACCGAGAACGGCGTGGGCAGCCCGGCGAAGACGCCGTCGCCGGTGTGGTGCACCAGCGAGCTGCGGCCGTGCATGGGTTCGGGCGCGAGGCCGACCGTGCCGCCGAACAGGTTCGCGATGCCCTGGTGGCCGAGGCACACGCCGAGCACCGGCCGTCCCGAGTCGAGGACGGCGCGGGAGCTGATGCCGAAGTCACGGGCCCGGTCGGGCCGGCCGGGCCCGGGGGACACCACGATGCCGTCGAACTCGGCCATCCGCTCCGCCGGGAATTCGGCGTCGTTGCGCACCACGACCGGCGCCCGGCCGGTCACCTCGCCGAGCAGCTGGTACAGGTTGTAGGTGAACGAGTCGTAGTTGTCGATCAGCAACATCCGCATTGCCCGGTCTGTCCTTCCTTCAGTGTGGCCGTGGTGCCTAGCTCGCCGGGGTGTTGCCCATGACCAGGTCCTCGACCCGGCAGGTCTCGGCGATGATCAGGTCGTACAGCCGGCGCAGGAAGTCCTGGTCGATCCCGTTGCGCTCGCCGTACCGCGCGGCCCGCTCCTGCACGATGCCGATGCGGTGCGGCTGCATCATCGGGACGCCGTGCTCCCTCTTGTGGTGGGCGACGCGCACACAGACGTCGATCCGGTCGCGCAGCACGTCCAGCAGACGGGCGTCGATGCCGTCCAGTTCGCCCCGCAGTTCCTCGAGTCGACGGTCCGCTCCGCCGGATCGTGCCGCCGAATCCCCCATGGTCACCTGGAATCTCCTCGTGATCGTCTCGCCCACCGAAGGGCTCTTCCAGATGTACCTGCCAACGGCGGTCCGCAGGAGCCCGCGCGGCGGTTGCGGCAACAAACGCGGTCTCGCGCAACAACCGAGGTCCACATGCGCAAGAAAGACCTTGTCGCTTCCGGCACGTCCACGGACGATCGGTTCCCGGAAACCATCACCGGAAGGCGCGCCGATGACCTTGTCCGCTCGAACCCTGCTGTCCGCCGAGTCACGTGCGAAGCTCGCCGCGGATCCCCGTCTCGGGGGCGGGAACGTCCTGGAGTCGGCGCTGGCCGTCAGCCCGAACCCGGACCTGCCGTTCATCGCCACCGGCCGGCCGGTCGCCACCTGCGACGGCGGGACGACGACCGAGTTCAGCCTCCGCGGGCTGGACCGGCTCGTGCAGAGCTGGTCGGTCTGGTACCTCGACCGGGGCGTGCGGCCCCGGGACCGGGTCGCGGTCCACATCGAGGACTCCTTCGCGTACTCGGTTCACCTGCACGCGCTGGCGACCATCGGCGCGATCGCGGTGCTGATCAACAGCAAGGCCCCCAAGGAGAACGCGCTCGAACTGATCCGGCGCACCGAGCCGGTCGGCGTGTACACGACCCGCGGCCGGCGCGACCTCCTCGGCCCCGAGCTCGCCGAACTGCCGGGCTCGCGCTGGGTCGTCCTGGCCGAGGACGTGCCCGCGCCGCCCCAGGCCGAGCTGGCCGCCGCCGCGCGGTTCCGGCACGCGCCCGACGACCCGGTCTCGATCCTGCATTCCTCGGGCACCACGGGCTTCCCCAAGCCGGTGGTGCAGACGCACGCGTCCAGCGTCGCCGGCCCGCGGTTCCGGCTCACCGACTACCTGGACTCGCCCGACGACCTGATGATGGCCGCGCAGCCGCAGTCGCACCTGGGCTCGGTGGTGTACGTCAACTACGCCGTCCTGGCCGGCACGCCCATGGTCGCCCACTACGACCCCACCGGCGCCGACCTGGTCGACGCCATCCGCCGGTACCGGCCGACCACGGTGATGGCCTTCGCGCACGCGTTCACGGAACTGGCCGACGTCGAGGTCGCCGACGGCGCGGTCGACTCGGTGGACAGCTGGGTGACCATGGGCGACGCCATCCACGAGGCCCACCTCAAGGCCATCCTGGGCAAGCGCGACCCCGAGCTGCCCTCCGCGGTGTTCTACGACCGCTTCGGCGCCACCGAACTGGGCTGGGGCCTGATGGTGCAGCCGCGCTCGCTGGCCTCACAGCGCAACGACCGCTGCATCGGCCGTCCCGACGCGCTGTCCGAGGTCGTCGTGCTGCGCCGGGACGGCACCGCGGCCGACCGCGGCGAGATCGGACTGCTGGGCGCCAAGGGCCCCACCATCACCGCGGGGTACTGGAACGACTCCGACACCACCTACCGCAGCCGGCTGTCCGGGTACTGGCTGTCCGGCGACCTGGCGTACCAGGACGAGGCCGGCGACTTCTACCAGGTGGACCGGGCGGTGGACACCATCGAGACCGCGGCGGGCCCCGCGCACTCGGTGCAGATGGAGGAACTCCTGCTCAACGAGCTGCCGGTGATCGTGGACTGCACGGTCGTGGCCGGCCGGCACGGCGGGAACACGGTCGCGGTGGCACTGGTCGCCGCCCACGGCGAGCACCTCGACCCGTCGCAGCTGCTCGCCTCGGCCAACACCGTGCTCGGCGCGGCCGGCCACCCCACGCTGGCCGTGCTCGAACTGACCCGCTCCGTCACCGACATCCCGCAGGGCGTCACCGGCAAGGTGCTCAAGCGTCAGCTCCGTGAACGCTACGACACGCTCGCGGACTACCTCCGCGCGAGCGACCCCGCCGCGGTGGCCACCACCCTCTAGGCGGGCGACCACCACGACGTGCGGACGTCATCCCCGGGCGACCGGAGTTCCCTCGGCGATGACGTCCGCGCCGGCCCACTCGGTGCCCAGCATCGCGTACACGGCCAGGTCCGCCCGCTGCCCCTTGAGCATCTCGCCCTGCACGAAGAACGCCTCCCGACGCATGCCGAGACGCTCCATCAGCCGCATCGACGAAACGTTGTTCCCGTTGCACATGCCGACCACCCGGTGGAAGCCGTACCGCTCGAACGCCAGCCGCAGCACCTCGCGGCCGGCTTCGGTGGCGTACCCGCGGCCGCCGTGGTCGGGGTTCATCACGAAACCGATCTCGGCGCGGCCCAGTTCGGCGCTCAGCCAGTCCAGGTTGAACTCGCCGATGAGCCGGCCGGACTCGCGCAGCTCCACCGCGACGGCCAGGTTGTCGCCCTCCCCGGCCAGCTCGGACTCCGAGATCCTGGTGGCCAGCGCGGTGCGCGTCTCCTCGCGGGTGCGGGCGTCCCACAGCAGGTACCGGGTCACGTCCGGACGGCGCTGGATGTCGTGCAGGTCGTCGATATCCGCCTCGGTGAAGGAACGCAGCACCAGCCGGTCAGTGACAACAGGATCCACGGGTGAGACTCCGAATTGGATTATTCGATGAATGGTCCAGCGGATACTAGCATCCGAAAATCGGCATTTAGGGGAATCGTGAACACTTTGTTCCGCGGAGTACGCCGGTGATCCGTCGCCTGCCGTTGTTCGCACTCGTCGCCGCGTGCGGCGTGTCCTCGTGCGGCGCGACGATGACGATGATCGCCCTTCCCTGGTTCGTGCTGTCAAGAACCGGCAGCGGCCTCCAGACCGGGGCCGTGGCCGCCGCCGAAACGCTCGGGCTGGTCCTCTCGGTGGTGCTGGTCGGCCCGCTGCTGGACCGGTACGGCGCGTGGCGCGGCAGCATCATGGCCGACCTGGCGGCCTCCGTCGCGGTGCTCGCGATCCCGGCCGCGGAGGCACTGGACCTGCTGTCGCTGCCGGTGCTCGTGGTCCTGGTGTTCGGGATCGGCGCCGGTCGAGCGCCCTCCCGCAGCGCCAAACAGGTGCTGCTGCCCGCCGTCCTGGCCGCGACCGGCGTCCGCGTCGAGCGGGGCACCAGCGCGGAGGAGTCCGCGTTGCGCACCGGAGACCTGCTCGGCGCGCCGCTCGGCGGCATTCTGATCGGGCTGATCGGACCCACCTGGGTCCTACTGGCCGACGGCGCGGCGCTGCTCACCGCGGCGGCGCTGGTGGGCCTCCTGGTCCGGCCCGCGGCCGCCGCCGGGCGTGAGCCGGCCGGCGGCGCGCACGGCTACCTGCGGGAGCTCAAGCAGGCCGCCGAGCACTTCCGGCGCGACCGGTTGCTGCTGGTCATCGGCGTGCAGTGCGCGGCCTTGAACGCCCTCACCGTCGGGCTGCTCTCGGTGCTGCTGCCCGCCTACGGACTGACCGTGTGGCACGACAGCACGCTGGTCGGCGTGCTGATCGCCGCGTCCAGCGGCGCCAGCATCCTGGGCACGGCGCTGTACGGCTGGCTGGGCGACGGCGGCCGTCGGTGGCGGGTGTTCGCGATCTGCTCCCTGGTCTCCGGCGCGCCCGTCTTCCTGGCCGTGGCGGCCGACCCGCACCCGGTGCTGCTGGTGCTGGTGGTCTCGGCCTGCATGATGGCGAACGGCCCGATCAACCCGGTGATCGCCGCGGTCAAGTACGCCCGGGTGCCCGAGGGGCTGCGCGGCCGGGTGTTCGCGGCGTTCCACGCCTCGGCCAACGCGGCCATGCCGCTGGGACTGCTGCTGGCCGGGGTGCTGCTGGACGCGGTCGGGCCGACCGCCGCGGTGCTCGTGCTCGGCGGGCTCTGCCTGCTCGTTTCGCTGTGGCCGTTCGTGTTCCGGGTTTGGCGGGAGTTGGACGAACCGGAACGCCTCCCGTCGAGGGTCGGATAATTCGCGCAACAAATGCGGCCCTCAGCAAGAAATGCCGCCCCATAACGCAAAGAAGCCGGTCGTCCGGTCGTCCGACGGAATCTAGTGTTCGGGCGTCGACGGAATGGGAATGGGACCAACCGAATGCCCGGTGCGGCCGGCCCGTCGGCGCCGGGGCCGCGCCGGAATCGCACCGGCGGCAGCGGCCCCCCGAGCAAGGACGCGTTGCGCCGCGCGGAGCCGTCCGGGCAGGCACGGTGATCGTGCGCGACGAGATCAGCACACAACGGAGGTTCCCGATGAACACCGGCATTCGGCTCGCCGCCGACCTGGACGCCATCAGCCGGGAGGAGATCGAGCGACTGCGGGCGCACAACTTCACGCGGTTGGTGACCGCGGCCCGGCGCACGCCCGCGGTGCTGCGCCGCTGGCCCGGGCTCGACTCCGTGCACAGCCTGGACCGGTTGCCGGAACTGCCCGTGCTGACCCCGTCCGCGCTGGCCGACGGCTGTCCGCCGCACTCGGTGGAGTTCCTGATCGACGGCGACCAGCCCGGCATGGTGCTTCGTTCGAGCGGGACCTCCAGCAAGGTCAAGATGATGTACCACTCCTGGGCGTTCAACGAGCAGGTGTCCGCGCTCGGCGCGCGCGGGCTGCGCGCGACCCTGCCCGAGCCGCCCCGCCGGGTGGCGAACTGCCTCTACGGGGCCGAACTCAACGGATCCTTCCTGTTCACCCAGGAGGTCGCTCGGCTGCTCGGCGCGCGGGTGTACCCCCTGGGCAACGTCACCAGCGTCGCGGAGACGGCGAAGATGATCTCCGAGCACGCGATCGACACCTTGGCCGCGCCACCGGGGTACGGGGTGGACCTGCTCACCGGAACGCCCCCGGACCTGCTCGCCTCGATGCGGACCTACCTCTACATCGGGGAGAGCCTCGGCGCCAGCCGCACCGCGGCGCTCACCGCCGCCCTGCCCGGACTGACGGTCCGCTCGCTGGCCTACTCCACCACCGAGACCGGGCCCATCGGCTACCAGTGCCAGTGGCTGTCCGGCAACGACCACCACGTGCACGAGGACGCGATGGTGGTGGAGATCGTCGACGAGGAGACCGGGCTCGCCGTGGCCGCCGGCGAGGAGGGCGAGGTCCTCGTCACGCCGCTGAGCGACACCGGCATGGCCCTGTTCCGCTACGCCATCGGCGACCGGGGCCGGCTGAGCGCCCAGCCGTGCCGCTGCGGCAGCCAGGCCTCCGTGCTCACCCTGCTCGGCCGGGCCCGGCAGTCGCTGAACGTGGACTCCGAGACCGTCTCCGCCGACCAGTTGATGTCGCGGCTCGCCCGGTTGGGCATCACCGATCCCGCCGACTGCCAGTTTCAGGTGCTCTGGACCGTCAACCGGTACCGGGTACGGCTGCTGCTGTCACCGGGCACACCCGGGGACATCACCGTCGACGCGGTGGTCGCGGCCTTCGCGGACACCGTCGAGCTCAACCAGATCGTCACCGGCCCGCGCTGCCTGGGGTTCACCGTGGAGCACGTCGAGCGCGGCGACTTCGAGCGCACCGAGCGCGGCAAGGTGCCCACCCTCTACCAGCGAACGGTCACCGCATGAACCGGAACCCCTGCCCCGTCACCCGGTCCTACCTGGACGAATGCGCCGCCGAGGGGCGCGACGGCCTGCGCGGGGTCGTCGACCACCTGCGGTTCCCGCCGCACTTCACCGCGGCCTTCGACGGGCGGGTGCTCGGCCGGCCGCTGTTCGTCGAGGAGACCGCGATCCGCGGCGTCGCCGACCGGCTCATGCGGTTCCACGACCTGATCGTCTCCCTGCCCGGCAGGCTCCACGGTGGCGACGTGTTCGCCTACGGCGAGGCGCTCGGGCTCGACCGCCGGTCGGTGGAGCTCGTCCGCCGGAACGGACTCGTGCCGCCGATCCCGTACGGCCGGGCCGACCTGCACCGTGACGGCGACTCCTGGCGACTGCTGGAGTTCAACATCGGCGCCGACCTCGGCGGCATGGAACGGACCGGCGACATCCCGCGGGCGCTGATGGACGTGCCCAGGTTCCGGGAGTTCGCCGAGAAGCACCGGCTGACCTACCCCGACATCGGGGCGGGCATCGCCCGCATGCTCACCCGCTGCGCCGAGAGCGTGTCCGCCGCCGGCACGCCGGTGGTCGTGATGCTGGAGAGCAACGGCCGGGTGGCCCAGTACCGGAAGTACATGCTGCCCTTCCAGGAGTACATGCGGGGCAAGGGAATCGACCTCCGGCTGGCCGAGGTGGGCGAGTTGAGCTCGCCGGGCGGGAAGATCCACCTGGACGGCACCCCGGTGGACGTGATCCTCCGCTACGTGTCGGTGGACCAGATCCTCGCCGACCCCGAGGTCGCCGGGGCCATGGAGCCGGTCTTCCGCGCCCACGAGGAGGGCCGGACCGTGCAGCTGACCCCGATCTGTACCGACCTGCACGGCAACAAGGGCATCCTGCCGATGCTGCACGACCCCCGGTTCCGGGCCGCCCTGGCCGAGGAGGAGCTGGCCCTGATCGACGGAATGCTGCCGTGGACGCGGTCGATGGCCGAGGGCACGGTCGAGGTGGACGGCGACGTGGTCGATCTGATCGACTACTGCCGCGCCCATCGGGAGAAACTGATCCTCAAGCCGAACAACGACGCGCGCGGCGGCGGCATCGTCGCCGGCTGGGAGACGTCCGACGGGGACTGGCGGCGGGCCCTGACGGAGTGCGACCGACGACGGTTCCTGGTGCAGCGCAAGGCCCCGGCGCAGCCGGAGCCGGTGCAGGACGCGGAGACCGGCGAGGTGCGGGACTGGCTCGCGACCTGGGGCGTCTACCTGACCGACGAGGGGTACGCGGGCACCTACATCCGTGCGCTGTCCGAGTCCGCCGGCAGCGCGGTCGTCGGCTGGGACGCGCTGCCGCAGCTCACCGCCGTGTTCAGCTACCCGGCCTGACCTGCACGCGTGAGCGAACTCGGTCGCGGCATTGCCTTAACCTTCATCCATTGCAACGATCCATTGCGTTCGAGTTCAGCGTCATTGCATCAATTTACCGTTACTGAGCTGGGAAGACGCGTTTCATCCGATTGACGTCGAGTCAGAAACAGCCGTAGCTTTCCAGTTATCCGAACGTGCGGCAACGCGAAACGAGGAACGGCCATGGGTGAATCCCCGCACACCGTCACGACCATGCCGGTGGCACGCCGCCCCGGCTGTCCCTTCGACCCGCCCGCCGAGCTGATCGACGCCCGCCGGCACGCGCCGATGAGCCGCTACACCTTCCCCGGCGGACGGCCCGGCTGGCTGGTCACCGGATACGACCTGGTCAGGGCGGTGCTGGCCGACACGAGGTTCAGCTCGCGCAAGGACCTGATGCTCCACCCGACCATCGACTACGGCGACTTCCGGATCCCGCCGGCGCCGCCCGGGGAGTTCGTCCTCATGGACGAGCCCCAGCACAGCCGCTACCGCAAGCCCCTGACGGGCAAGTTCACCGTACGGCGGATGCGGCTGCTCACCGAGCGCATCGAGCAGGTCACCACCGCCCGCCTGGACGCCATGGAGGCGGCCGGGCCCCCGGCGGACCTGGTGACCGCGTTCGCCAAGCCCATCCCCGCCATCGTGATCTGCGAGCTGCTCGGGGTGCCGTACGAGGACCGGGGCTCCTTCCAGGAGCAGGTCGACTCGTTCATGAACGGGGAGACGAGCGACGAGGACCTCATGGCGGCCTACGCCTCGACCCAGGAGTACCTGGCCGAGCTGGTGGCCGCCAAGCGCGCCAACCCCACCGACGACGTGCTCAGCGACCTCACCGACAGCGATCTGACCGACGAGGAACTGAAGGGGATCAGCCTGATCCTGCTCGCGGCCGGTCTCGACACCACCGCGAACATGCTGGCCCTCGGAACCTTCGCGCTGCTGCGCAACCCGGACCAACTGGCCGCGCTGCGGGGCGATCCCGCACTCACCGACCGGGCCGTGGAGGAACTGCTGCGGTACCTGAGCGTCGCCAAGACCTTCATGCGGACGGCCCTGGAGGACGTCGAACTCGGCGGCCGGACCGTCAGGGCCGGTGAGCGGCTGATCCTCTCGTTCAACACCGCCAACCGCGATCCCGAGCGCTTCCCCGATCCCCATGTGCTCGACCTGCGCAGGCAGGACGGCGGACACCTGGCCTTCGGCCACGGCATCCACCAGTGCCTGGGCCAACAGCTGGCCCGCATCGAGATGCGGGTCGCCTTCCCCGCGCTGCTCGACCGCTTCCCGACGCTGCGCCTGGCCGTACCGCCCGAGGAGGTCTCCCTGCGCCCGGAGATCGCGGACATCTACGGGGTGAAGAGCCTCCCCGTCACCTGGGACGCGTGATCGATGAGGATCACCGTGGACGCCGAACGCTGCATCGGCTCCGGAATGTGCGTCCTGACGGCCGGCGAGGTCTTCGACCAGCGCGAGGACGACGGCACGTCGGTCGTGCGGCAACCCGAGCCTCCGGCCGGGGCGTTGGGCGCGGTTCGCGAGGCGGTCGCCCTGTGCCCCGCCTCGGCGATCAGCCTGTCGGCCGACCCGCGGCATCAGGGCGTGTCCGACGCATGACCGTCCGGTGGAGGAACGGCGAGGTCCTCCGCCCGGCGGGAGCGGACCTCGGCGACGACCGGTCTCCGTGAAGAGTGGAGCCGGGTCCCGCCTCCGGCCAGGTGGTGGACACCCATACCGGAACGCCGGAGGTATGTGACGCCTCCATAGGGACGGCACTGCGGCGTCCGTAGCGTGTCGCGCACTTGGCCCCCGGTGTGGAGGAGTGAACGCGTATGCGAAGGAACGGGCGTGGCAGGCGAAGAGGATGGGGCTGGGTGCTCGCGGGCGTCCTGGCGCTGATCGGTGCGGCCGTCCCGGCGGGGCCGGCCGCGGCCGCGGTGCCGGCCAACCTGACCCTGGAGGCGACCTACGGCACCGTCGCCAACGGCTGGGACCGGGTCGAGCGCTACCTCGACACCACCACCGGCTTCCGGCAGGAGCAGTACCCGCCGGACGGCCGCGGCGACCAGGACGGCCAGCGGCTCACCTTCTTCGGCGGCGTCAAGCAGCCCTTCTCCGGCCGTTTCCTGCTCTACTCGGCCCCGGGCTGGAACACCGGCGCGCACCAGGTCCCGGTGCTGCTGGTGCACGGCGCCAACGACAACCCGGACCGGGCCTGGGCCAACCCCGGCGAGTCCGGCGGCTACGGCTGCGGCTCCATGTCCTGCCCGAACACCGGGCTGATGCAGAACCTGGCCGGGCGGGGCTACCGGGTCTTCGCGATCGGCTTCGCGCACAAGCAGGGCGACAACCTGATGCAGGCCCAGGAGGTCGGCGACGCCGTCGCGCTGATCCGTGCCAAGCTCGGCGTCCCGCAGGTGGACGTGGTGGGGTGGAGCAAGGGCGAGATGTCCTCGCGGGCCTACGTGTCCTCGGTGAAGCCCTCCTGGGGCCGCCCGTACGCGGGCGACGTGCGCAAGCTGATCACCCTCGGCGGCCCGAACGGCGGCTACGACTACCCGTTCGCGCACGGGTGGGCGCACGACTTCTCGATCTGGCCGCAGTGCGGCGGTGCCGTCAACGCCCCGTCCCCGCACCTGCGCATGACCTGCTACGGCACCTACACCGCGCACCCGGAGTTCTCCTTCACCCCCTCGGGCGGCTACGACAACTACCCGGGGCAGCGGCAGATGCTGGCCCGCTGGGACTCGGTGTTCGGCATCGACCAGACCCAGCAGGACTGGTACACGACCTACTACGGCGGCCAGGGCTTCTACACCGACGGCGGCGGCATCCAGGCCGCGATCAACGCCGGCTCGCTGATCGCCCCGCTGCACCAGGCCGGGGTGCCCTCCTCGGTGACGGCCTACCTCCTGGCCGGCGGCACGCCCAGCATCGTCGGGATCTTCAACGAGAACCGCGGGCCCAGCGACGGCGTGGTCTTCGTGGCCAGCGCCCTGGACAAGACCGGCTTCGGCACCGTCGGCGGCACCGCGCTGATCGCCCTCGCCAACCACCTGCAACTCGGCTGGGACAGCGCGGCGAGCGCGCAGGTCGCCAGTTGGCTGAACTGAGGACATCCCGGATGATCACCGATCGACTGATCCCCACCGACCGGCTCACCGTGGGCTACGCCGAGATCGCGGGCCGCACCGGGGAACCCGTGGTCCTGGTGCACGGCAACGTCTCCTCCGGCGTCTTCTGGCACTCGACCATGACCGGGCTCCCCGCCCGCTACCGCCCGCTGGCCCCCGACCTGCGCGGCTTCGGCCGCACCGAGCCGCTGCCGGTGGACGCCACCCGGGGCCTGCGCGACCACAGCGAGGACCTGCTCTCCTACCTCCGGGCGCTGGCCCTGGGCCCGGTCCACCTGGTCGGCTGGAGCATGGGCGGCGGCGTGGTGCTGCAACTGCTGCGCGACCACCCGGAGCTGGTCCGCTCGCTCACCCTGGTCAACCCGGTCTCCCCGTACGGCTTCGGCGGCACCCACGGGGTGGACGGGCGGCTCAACTCGCCCGACGGGGCGGGCTCCGGCGCCGGCGGCGCGGCCCCCGATTTCGTCCGGCTGCTGCGCGAGGGCGAGACGGGCGCCGAGTCGCCGTTCGCGCCGCTCTCGGTGCTGAACACCACCTACGTCAGCGAGCCGCTGGCGGAGCCGGACCACTACGTGGCGGCGATGCTGACCACCCGGACCGGGGAGGACCACTACCCGGGCGACAGCCGCACGAGCGAGGCCTGGCCGGGCTTCGGTCCCGGCGAACGCGGGGTGCTCAACTCGATGGCGCCGACCCACTTCCGGATCGACGACCTGGAACTGGTCGAGCCGAAGCCGCCGATCCTGTGGATCCGCGGCACGGCCGACGTGATCGTCTCCGACACCTCGCTCTTCGACCTGGCCCACCTGGGGGCCATCGGTGCCGTCCCGGGCTGGCCCGGCGCGGACACCTGCCCGGCCCAGCCGATGGTGGCGCAGACCCGCGCCGTACTGGACCGCTACGCCGCCGCCGGCGGCCGGGTGCGCGAGGTCGCGGTCGAAGGCGCCGGGCACAGCGTGCAGTTGGAACGGCCGAAGGAGTTCCTGACGGCGCTGGTGGAGGTGCTGGACGGGGCCTGACGGCGGGACGGCCCCCGGCGGGTCGAGCAGTCCCGACGGACGGGGAAGGGCGGCCGGAGCGATGCGCTCCGGCCGCCCTCTTCGTGCTCCGGCCGCTCTCCTCGTGCGCCGTTCGACGGGTCCGGCGCGGCGCGGTGCCACCGATCGACTCGGTGGCACCGCGATCCGGCACGTCCCCGGGCCCTCCGGGCGGGACCGCTCAGTCCAGGTCGCTGTTGCCCAGCTCCTCCCGGACCAGGTTGAGCAGTTCCTCGTCGTCCGCGGCGTCGAGGAGGTCCGCGATGGTGTCCTCCTCCACCGGGGCACCGGCGGACCAGCGGGCCAGGAAGGCCTGGAGGCGCACGGTGACCCTGGAGCGGGAGAGCTCGTCCAGCGGGTTGACGGTCATCGCCGCCTCCAGCCCGTCGAGCATCCCGAGCAGCGGCTCGACGTCCGCGGCCGACTCGGCGCCGCCCGGGAGCGCGCCGTGCAGGTGGTCTGCCAGCGCGACCGGGGTCGGGTGGTCGAAGACGATCGTCGCCGGGAGCGCGACGCCGCACTCCCGCGCCAGCCGGTTGCGGAACTCGACGGCCGTGAGCGAGTCGAAGCCGAGGTCGCGGAACGGCCTGGTCTCGTCGATCTGTTCGGCCGCGGAGTAGCGGAGCACCTCGACCAGCACGTCCCGGACCAGCTCCAGCAGGACGGCCGTCCGCTCCTTGGCGTCCAGCCCGGCCAGCCGGGCGCGCAGCGCCCCGCCGTCCGCCCCGCCGTCCGCCGCCGGAGTCCCGGCCGAAGCCGCGGCCCCGGCCGGGGACCGGCCGTCGGCCGCCTCGGGCAGGTCGCCCAGCAGCGGGCTCGGCCGGCCCGAGGTGAAGGCGGGCGCGAACCGGGTCCAGTCCACGTCGGCGACGGTCAGCTCGTCCGCGCCGCCGTCCACGGCCGCCGCCAGGGCGGTGAGCGCGAACTGCGGGTCGAGCGGCGTCAGTCCGCGGCGGCGCAGGTACTCCTCCGCCCCGTCGACCGCCATCCCGGCGCCCGCCCACGGGCCCCACGCGACCGACGTCCCGACGAGACCGCGGTCCCGCCGGTTCCGGGCCAGGGCGTCCAGGTAGGCGTTGCCCGCCGCGTAGAGGGCCTGCCCGCCGCTGCCCCAGGTGGCGGCGATGGAGGAGAAGACCAGGAACAGCTCCAGGTCCGCCTCCGCGGTGAGCTCGTCCAGGTGGGCGGCGCCGTCGACCTTGCCTCCGGTGATCCTCGCGATGTCCTCGACGCCGGTCTGCGCCAGCATCGCCGACTGGGCGACACCGGCCGCGTGCACGACGCCGATCAGCGGGCGGTCGGCCGGGACCGCGGCCAGCGTCGCCGCCAGCGCCTCCCGGTCGGCGGCGTCGCACGCGGCCACCGTCACCCGGGCGCCGGCCGCCGTCAGTTCGGCGGTCAGCTCCTCGGCGCCCGGGGTCCGGGAGCCGCGGCGGCCGGTGAGGACCAGGTCGGTGACGCCCCGGCCGACCAGCCAGCGGGCGACGACCGCGCCCAGCGCGCCGGTACCGCCGGTGACCAGCACCGTGCCGGGCCGCGACGGCCGCCAGGGCTCCGCCGGGGCCGCTCCCGCGTCGGTGCGGACCAGGCGGCGGGCGAGCACCCGCTCACCTCGCAGGGCGAGCTGGTCCTCCCCGGTGGCCCCGTCGAGCACCGCCGCGAGCGCCGCGAGGGTGCCGGCGTCCGGCTCGGCGGGCAGGTCGACCAGCCCGCCCCAGCTCCGCGGGTGCTCCAGCGCCGCGGCCTGGCCGAAGCCCCACAGCTGCGCCTGCTCGGGGCGGGTGACCCGGTCCGCCGCGTCCACGGCCACCGCGCCCCGGGTGACCATCCACAGCGGGGCCTCCAGCTCCGCGTCGCCGAGGGCGTGCAGCAGCACGAGACCGCGGTCCAGCCCGGTGGGCAGGTAGGCGATCCCGCGGGCCTTCTCGGCCAGCGCGCGCAGCCGCTCCGCCAGTTGCTCCCGGTCGAGGTCGCCGACGGCGAGTCGGACCGGGGCGGTGTCGGCGGGCAGTCGCGTGAGCAGGGTGTCCGCGAACACGCCGTCGTCCTCGGTGTCGGTGACCAGCAGCCAGCCGCCGTCGAGCCGCGCCGGCGGGACCTCGACCGGCTTCCAGTCGATCCGGTAGAGGCAGTCGTCGAGGACCGCGGCGGCACCGTCGGACCGGCCGGCCGCCGCGAGCGGCAACCGCGGCCAGTACCGGTCCCGCTGGAAGGCGTACGTCGGCAGGTCCACCCGGCGGCCCTCCGGCAGCACGGCCGACCAGTCGACCTCGGCGCCCGCCGTCCAGAGCCGGGCGAGCGCCTCCAGGCCGGTGTCCCGCTCCTCGCGGCCCTTGCGCAGCAGCGGAGCGAAGGTGTCCGCCGCGACCGACTGCTGTGCCAGCCCGCAGAGCACGCCGTCGGGGCCGAGCTCCAGGTACCGGGTGACGCCCTGCTCCGCCAGGCGGGTGACGCCCTCGGCGAAGCGGACGGCCTCGCGGACCTGGCGGACCCAGTAGTCCGGTGCGGAGAGCAGCCCGGGTTCGGCGAGCGTCCCGGTCAGGTCGGAGACGACCGGGATGCTCGGCTCGGCGAAGGTCAACCCGCCGAGCACGGCGGCGAATTCTTCGAGCATCGGCTCCATCAGGGCCGAGTGGAAGGCGTGCGAGACCGTCAGCCGACGGATCCGGCGGCCCTCGGCCTGCCACCGGGCGGCGAACTCCTCGACCACCTCGACGGGGCCGGAGACCACCACGGAGGTCGGGCCGTTGACGGCCGCGACGTCCAGGCGGTCGCCGATCGCCTCGCGGACCTCGGCCTCGGCGGCCTCGACCGCCAGCATCGCCCCGCCGCTCGGCAGCGCCTGCATCAGTCGGCCGCGCGCCGCCACCAGCGCACAGGCGTCGGCCAGCGAGAACACGCCGGCGCAGTGCGCCGCGGCGATCTCGCCGATCGAGTGCCCGAGCAGGAAGTCGGGCGTCACGCCCCAGGATTCGAGCAGCCGGAACGACGCCACCTCGACCGCGAACAGCCCGGCCTGCGCCCACACCGTCCGGTCCAGGTCCTCGACGCCGTCGAACACCACGCCCTTCACCGGCCGGTCCAGCAGCAGGTCCAGCTCCCCGCAGACCGCGTCGAAGGCGTCCGCGAAGGCGGGGAACGCCTCGTACAGCTCCCGGCCCATCCCGACCCGCTGCGCACCCTGACCGGTGAACAGGAACGCCGTCCGCCCCTCGGCCACGACGCCCGACACCAGAGTGCCGGACGGTCGGCCCGCGGCCAGGGCCGCCAGCGGGGCGTCCCGGTCGGCGCCGAGCACCACCGCTCGGTGTTCCAGCCCGGCACGGGAGAGCAGCGACCGGGCCACGTCCTGCGGCCGCAGCTCGGCCCGCCGCTCCGCGAAGGAGCGCAGTCGCCCGGCCTGGGCGGCGAGCGCCGCGGCCGAGCGCCCGGACAGCAGCCAGGGCAGCGCGTCCGACTCGACGGCGGAAGCGGCCTCCACCGCGTCCGGCTCGACGGCTGCCTCCAGGATGACGTGGGCGTTGGTGCCGCTGATCCCGAAGGAGGACACACCGGCGCGGGCCGGCCGGTCCACGGCGGGCCACGCCCGGCGCTCCGTCACCAGCTCCACCGCGCCCGCCGACCAGTCCACCTGCGGGGTCGGCTCGCCGACGTGCAGGGTCGGCGGCACGATGCCGTGCCGCAGGGCCAGCACCATCTTGATCACCCCGGCGACGCCGGCGGCGGCCTGGGTGTGCCCGAGGTTGGACTTCACCGAGCCCAGCAGCAGGGGCTCCGCGGTGCGCTCCCGGCCGTAGGTGGCCAGCAGCGCCTGGGCCTCGATCGGGTCGCCCAGCCGGGTACCGGTGCCGTGCGCCTCGACCACGTCCACCTCGGCGGCCGACAGCCCGGCGTCCGCCAACGCCTGGCGGATCACCCGCTCCTGCGACGGGCCGTTGGGGGCGGTGAGGCCGTTGGACGCGCCGTCCTGGTTGACCGCGCTGCCCCGCACCACCGCGAGCACCCGGTGGCCGTTGCGCCGCGCGTCGGACAGCCGCTCCAGCAGCAGCACGCCCACGCCCTCGCCCCAGCCCGTACCGTCCGCCTCCGCCGAGAAGGCCTTGCAGCGGCCGTCCGCCGCGAGGCCGCCCTGGCGGTCGAACTCCGCGAACACCACCGGGGTCGACATCACCGAGACGCCGCCCGCGAAGGCCAGTTCGCACTCGCCGCGGCGCAGCGCCTGGGCCGCGAGGTGCAGGGCGACCAGCGAGGAGGAGCAGGCGGTGTCCACGGTCATCGCCGGGCCCTCCAGCCCGAACGCGTACGAGATCCGGCCGGAGAGCACGGAGGCGGCGTTGCCGGTGGCCACGTGGCCGTCCACGTCCTCCTCCGAGGCGGCGAGCACCAGCGGGTAGTCCTGGCCGTTGGTGCCGGCGAAGACGCCGACCGGCCGGCCGCGCATCGCCCTCGGGTCCACTCCGGCGGACTCGAAGGCCTCCCAGGAGGCCTCCAGCAGCAGCCGCTGCTGCGGGTCCATCGCCAGCGCCTCGCGCGGCGAGATCCCGAACAGGCCCGCGTCGAACTCGGCCACGCCCTCCAGGAATCCGCCCCGGGCGGCCGCGTCCACGCCCGTCCAGCCGGCCTCCCAGCCGCGGTCGGTCGGGATGCCGGTCATCGCGTCGACGCCGTCGGACAGCAGCTCCCAGAGCGCGTCCGGGGAGCCGGCGCCGCCCGGGAAGCGGCAGGCCATGCCGACGATCACGATCGGCTCGTCCTCGGCCCGGGTGCGGTCCGCGACCTCGGCGGCCACGGCCGGTTCGGCCGCGCCGAACAGCTGCTCGCCGAGATGGCGCGCCAGCGCGGCCGGGGTCGGACGGTCGAAGACCAGGGTGGCCGGCAGCGCCAGCCCCGTCCGGGCGCTCGCCAGGTTCCGGAACTCCACCGCCGTCACCGAGTCGAACCCGAGGTCGCGGAACGCCTGCTCGGCGCCGACCGCGTCCGGCGAGCCGTGGCCGAGCACCGCCGCGGTCCAGGACCGCACGGCGTCCAGCAGCAGCCCGGAGCGCCTGCTCCCGGGTGCCGCCGCCAGCTCGGCCCGGAACTCCTCGGCCGGTCCGGCGCCGCGGGTGCCGGCCGTGGCCGAGGCGGCCTCCGGCAGGTCGGCCAGCAGGGCGCTGGGCCGCAGCCCGCCCGCACCGGCCGCGAACAGCGACCAGTCGACGTCGGCGACCACCAGGGCGGCCCCGTCGTGGCCGATCGCCCGGGCGAGTGCCGTGACGGCGAGCGCCGGGTCCATCGGCGGCAGGCCGCCGCGCCGCAGCCGCTGCACCAGGGCCGGGTCGGCCGCCATGCCCTCGTTCGCCCACGGGCCCCACGCGACCGAGACGCCCGGCAGGCCGCGCTCGCGCCGCCCCTCCATCCAGGCGTCCACGAAGGCGTTGGCGGCGGCGTAGTTGCCCTGGCCGGCGCTGCCGACGGCGCCCGCCAGCGAGGAGAAGGCGACGAAGAACTCCGGCTCGTGGCCCCGCGTCAGCTCGTCCAGAATGACCAGGCCGGCCGCCTTCGCGGCCAGCACCGTCCTCAGGCGCTCCGGCGTGAGCGCGTCCAGCGCCCCGTCGTCCAGCACGCCGGCGGCGTGCACCACGCCGATCAGCGGGCGGTCCGCCGGCACCGCGGCGAGCACCGCGGCCAGTGCGGTCCGGTCGGTCACGTCGCAGGCGGCGACCACGGCCTCGGTGCCGCGCGCCGCGAGCTCCGCGACCAGGTCCGCCGTGCCCGGCGCGGCCGCCCCGCGACGGCCGGTCAGCACCACCCGGGCGACGCCGTGGTCGGCGAGCCAGCGGGCGACCTCGGCGCCCAGCGCGCCGGTCCCGCCGGTGACCAGGACGGTCCCCCCGGCGGTCGGCGACCAGGACGGCGCGCCCGCGCCGGCCGTCGCCCGGACCAGTCGGCGGCCGTACGTGCCGGAGCCGCGCACGGCCACCTGGTCCTCGCCGCCACCGGCGAGCACGGCGGCCAGCCGGGTGCCGGCCCGGGCGTCCGGCGCGGACGGCAGGTCGATCAGACCGCCCCAGCGGTCCGGGGACTCCAGCGCCGCGACCCGGCCGAGGCCCCACACCTGCGCCTGTCCGGCGTCGGCGGCCCGGTCCGAGCGGCCGACGGAGACCGCGTGCGCGGTCAGCGCCCAGAACGGGGCGGTGACGCCCGCGTCGCCGAGCGCCTGGAACAGGGCCAGGGTCAGCTCCAGGCCCGGCGAGACCGCCGAGTCCGGGTCCGGTTCCCCGGCGAGCGCGGCCAGCGACACCACACCGGCGAACGTGCCCGGGCCCGCCTCGGCGAGCTGCGCGGCCAGGGCCGCCCGGTCGGTGCCGACGGGCTCGAAGCGGACCACCTCGGCGCCCGCCGAGCGGATCGCCGCCGCCACGGCCTCGGTCAGCGGGTGCTCGGCGGCCGCCCGCGGGACGGCCAGCAGCCACCGGCCGGTCAGCGCCGGGGCGCCGGCCGGGGTGCCGAGCGGCCGCCACATCACCCGGTAGCGCCAGGAGTCCACCACCGAGTCGACCTTGCGCCGCTGCCGCCACGAGGAGAGCACCGGCAGGGCCGCGCCGAGCAGCTCGGCGGGGTCCGGGGTGTCCAGGAGGTCGGCCAGATCGCCGAAGTCCTCGCGTTCCACCGCGTCCCAGAACCTGGCCTCCACCACGTCGCCGACGGGCTCGGCGGCACCGGCCTGCGGCCAGAACCGCTGCCGCTGGAAGGCGTACGTCGGCAGCTCCACCCGTCGGCCCTCGGGCAGCACCGTGGACCAGTCGGCCTCGGCGCCGTCCGCCCACAGCCGGGCCAACGCCCGCAGCGCGGTCCGGGAGTCCTCCCGGCCGCGGCGCAGCAGCGGCGCGAACACGCCGTCCGCCACGCTCTGCTGCGCCAGTCCGCTCAGCACGCCGTCGGGGCCGAGCTCGGCGAAGCGGGTGACGCCCTCCCGGTGCAGGGTCTCGACGCCGTCGGCGAAGCGGACGGCCTCCCGGACCTGCCGCACCCAGTACTCGGGGGTGGTGAGCAGCCCGGGCCCGGCGATCCCGCCGGTCAGGTTGGAGACGACCGGGATCCGCGGTTCGTTGAAGGTCAACTCCGCGAGCACGGCGGCGAATTCGGCGAGCATCGGCTCCATCAGGGCCGAGTGGAAGGCGTGCGAGACGGTCAGTCGACGGGTCTTGCGGCCCTCGGCCTTCCAGCGCGCGGCGTACTCCTCGATCGTTTCGACCGGACCGGAGACCACCACGGAGGTCGGGCCGTTGACGGCCGCCACGTCCAGCCGGTCGCCGATCGCGGCGCGGACCTCGGCCTCAGTGGCCTGGACCGCCAGCATCGCCCCGCCCTCGGGCAGCGCGTCCATCAACCGGCCGCGCGCCGCCACCAGGGCGCACGCGTCCGCCAGCGAGAACACGCCCGCCGCATGGGCGGCCGCGATCTCACCGATCGAATGCCCGAGCAGGAAGTCGGGGGTCACGCCCCAGGATTCGAGCAGCCGGTACGAGGCGACCTCGACCGCGAACAGCCCGGCCTGCGCCCACACCGTACGGTCGATGCCGATGCCCTCGAACACCGCGTCGGTGAGCGGCCGGTCGAGCCGGAGGTCCAGCTCCGCGCGGACCGCGTCGAAGGCCTCCGCGAACACCGGGAAGGCCTCGTACAGCCCCCGCCCCATGGCGGCGTACTGCGAACCCTGGCCGGTGAACAGGAAGGCGGTCCGACGGTCGGCGACCGCGCCGCGGACCACCGCCGCGTCGGGTGCGTCGTCCGCCAACGCGGCCAGGCCGCGCAGGAGTTCGGCGTGGTCCGCGCCGACGATCACGGCCCGGTGGTCGAGCGCCGCCCGGGTGCCGGCCAGCGACCAGGCGACGTCCCGGACGTCCGCGCCGGGCTCGGCGAACGCCCGCAGGCGCCGCGCCTGGTCCCGCAGGCCCTCGGCGGTCTTCGCCGAGACGGCCCAGACGGGCAGCACCGGCGCCGCCTTCGGCTCCTCCACCGGGGCCGACGGCACACTCTCCAGGATGACGTGGGCGTTGGTGCCGCTGATGCCGAAGGAGGACACCGCCGAGCGGCGCGGCCGGTCCAGCTCGGGCCAGGGGCGCGCCTCGGTGAGCAGTTCCACCGCGCCGGCCGACCAGTCGACCTTCGGGCTGGGCCGCTGCGCGTGCAGGGTCGCCGGGAGCAGGCCGTGGCGCATCGCCTGCACCATCTTGATGACACCCGCGACGCCCGCGGCGGCCTGGGTGTGGCCGATGTTGGACTTGATCGAGCCGAGCCAGAGCGGCTCGCCGTCGCGGTCCCGGCCGTAGGTGGCCAGCAGCGCCTGCGCCTCGATCGGGTCGCCCAGCACGGTGCCCGTGCCGTGCGCCTCGACGGCGTCCACCTCGGCGGCCGACAGCCCGGCACTCGCCAGGGCCTGGCGGATCACCCGCTGCTGAGCCGGACCGTTCGGGGCGGTCAGGCCGTTGGAGGCGCCGTCCTGGTTGACCGCGCTGCCGCGCAGCATGGCCAGGACCCGGTGCCCGTGGCGGCGGGCGGTGGAGAGGCGCTCGACCACCAGGACGCCGACGCCCTCGCCCCAGCCCGTACCGTCCGCCTCCGCGGCGAAGGACCTGCAGCGGCCGTCCGAGGACAGCCCGCCCTGGCGGTCGAACTCGGCGAAGGCGGCCGGGGACACCATCACCGTCACACCGCCGACCAGCGCCGTCTCGCAGTCGCCCTCGCGCAGCGCCTGCGCCGCCCAGTGCAGGGCCACCAGCGAGGAGGAACAGGCCGTGTCCACGGTGACGGCCGGACCCTCCAGCCCGAAGACGTACGACACCCGGCCGGAGATCACACTGTTCGCCGAGCCGGCCAGGACGTGGCTCTTCGCCTCCTCCAGGCCGCCGACCGCGTTGTAGCCGGAGTTGGAGGCTCCGACGAAGACGCCGATCTGCTCGCCGCGCACCGAGCGCGGGTCGATCCCGGCGTCCTCGAAGGCCTCCCAGGACGCCTCCAGCAGGATCCGCTGCTGCGGGTCCATCGCCAGCGCCTCGCGCGGCGAGATCCCGAACAGCCCGGCGTCGAACTCCGTCACACCTTCCACGAAGCCGCCGCGCGCCGCCTCGGCCGCGATGCCCTCGACCGACCAGGCGCGGTCCACCGGGAAGCCGGTGACGCCGTCCGCCCCGGCGGCCACCAGGTCCCACAGTCCGGCGGCCGAACGCACCCCGCCCGGATAGCGGGCGCTCATGCCGACGATCACCACCGGGTCGTCCGAGACGGCCACCGCCGCACCGGTCTCCTCCGCGGCCGCCACCGTCACCGGTACCGACTCCAGCAGTTCCCCGGCCAGATGGGCCGCCAGCAGCGCCGGCGTCGGATAGTCGAAGGCCAGCGTCGCCGGAAGGGCGAGCCCGGTGTCCTTCGCCAGCAGGTTCCGCAGGGCCACCGCCGTCAGCGAGTCGAAGCCGAGGTCCCGGAACGCCTGACCGGCGTCCACCGCCTCCACCGACGTGTGGCCCAGCGCCGCCGCCGCGGACGACCGGACCAGGTCCAGCAGCATCCGCTCCCGGCGCCCGGCCGCGGCCGCCGCCAGGGTGTCCAGGAAGGCCGAGGCCCCCTCGACCGCCGCCACCGGCGCCGACCCGCGGCCGGCCTCCGGCAGCTCCGCCAGCAACCGACTGGTGCGGACGGCGGTGAAGGCCGGCGCGAACCGCTGCCAGTCCACGTCCGCGACCGTCACACAGCCCTCGTCCCCGTCCACCGCACGGGCCAGCGCCAGCACCGCGAGACGCGGGTCCATCACCGCCAGACCACGGCGGCGCAGCTGCTCGGCGGCCTCGCCCTGGGCGGCCATGCCCTCGCCGGCCCACGGCCCCCAGGCCACCGACGTGCCCCGCAGACCCCGCGCCCGGCGCCGCAGCACCAGCGCGTCCAGGTGGGCGTTGGCCGCGGCGTAGACGCCCTGACCACCACTGCCCCAGGTCGCCGCGACCGAGGAGAAGGCCACGAACAGATCGAGGTCCAGATCGGCGGTCAGCTCGTCGAGCAGTTCGGCGCCGACGGCCTTGCCGTCGAGCACCCGGGCGATCTCCGCCTCGTCGGTGTCCGCCAGCGGTGCGGCGCCCTGGCCCACCCCGGCCGCGTGCACCACGCCGGTCGGCCTGTGCTCGGCGAGCAGCGCGGCCAGCGCCTCCCGGTCGGCCGTCGCGCAGGCGGCCACCACGACCTCGGCGCCCGCCTCGGTCAGCTCGGCGGCCAACGCGGCGGCGCCCGGCGCATCCGCGCCCCGGCGGCTGGTCAGCACCAGCTTCGGCACTCCCCGGCCGACCAGCCAGCGGGCCGTCTCCGCGCCCAGCGCGCCGGTGCCGCCGGTGATCAGGACCGGACCGGACGGCGTCCACGGCGCGGCGGGCGCGGCACCGGAGGCGGCGCGCGCCAGGCGGCAGCCGTACGCCCCGGCGCCGCGCACGGCCACCTGGTCCTCGCCGGTGCCGCCGCCGAGGACGGCGACGGCACGCTCGGCCGACTGCGGGTCGAGGACGGCCGGGAGGTCGATCAGACCGCCCCAGCGCTGCGGGTGTTCCAGCGCCGCGACCCGCCCCAGGCCCCAGAGCTGGGCCTGGACGGGATCCCGCAGCGGGTCGGAGCGGCCGATCGAGACGGCACCGCTGGTGACCAGCCAGAGCGGGGCGTCGACGCCCGCCCCGCCCAGCGCCCGCAGCAGCGCGACCGCACCGGACACCGGGGCGTCCGAGGGAAGCAGCGCCACGACGCCGGCGATTCCGGCCACCCCGGCCGGGACGGCGTCGAGGGCGAACGGGAGCACCTCGGCGCCGGCCTCCCCCAGCGCGGCGGCCAGCGCGGCCCCGGGCTCGGAGCCCTCCGGCGCGGCCAGCAGCCACGTCCCGGAGAGGCCGGTCCCGACGAGCCCGGCGAGCGGCTTCCAGGTCGCCCGGTAGCGCCAGGAGTCGATCACCGCGTCCTGACGGCGCGATCGCCGCCAGGCAGTGAGCACCGGCAGGACGGAGTCCAGACCCTCGGGCGCCCGGTCGGCGTCCAGGGTGGAGGCGAGGCCCGCCAGGTCCTCGTTCTCGACCGCCGCCCAGAACCGGGCCTCCGCCGGGTCGGCCGCGACGCTCGTCGGCTCGGCCGCCTCCGGCCAGTAGCGCTCGCGCTGGAAGGCGTAGGTCGGCAGCGGCACACGCCGGGAGGCGGGCAGCAGCGCGGACCAGTCGATCGCGGCGCCCGCCGTCCAGAGCGCGGCCAGCGCGGTCAGGACGGTCTCGCGGCCGTCCCGGTCCTTGCGCAGCAGCGGCACGCCGACCACGTCAGGGGTGCTCTGGGCGGCCAGCGCGGTCAGCACACCGTCCGGGCCCAGCTCGACGAGACGGGTCACGCCCTCGCGGTGCAGGGCCTCGACGCCGTCGGCGAAACGGACGGCCTCCCGGACCTGACGCACCCAGTACTCGGGGGTGGCGAGCAGCCCCGGCTCGGCGATCCCGCCGGTCAGGTTCGACACGACCGGGATACGCGGCTCAGCGAAGGTCAACTCCGCCAGGACGGCCGAGAATTCGTCGAGCATCGGCTCCATCAGGGCCGAGTGGAAGGCGTGCGAGACGGTCAGCCGGCGGATCTTGCGGCCCTCGGCCGACCAGCGCGCGGCGTACTCCTCGATCGTTTCGACCGGCCCGGAGACCACCACGGAGGTCGGGCCGTTGACGGCCGCGACGTCCAGCCGGTCGCCGACCGCGTCACGAATCTCGGCCTCGGCGGCCTGGACGGCGAGCATCGCGCCGCCCTCGGGCAGCGCGTCCATCAGCCGGCCGCGCGCCGCCACCAGGGCGCACGCGTCCGGCAGCGAGAGGACGCCCGCCACATGGGCGGCCGCCACCTCACCGATCGAGTGCCCGAGCAGCACGTCCGGGACCACGCCCCAGGATTCCAGCAGCCGGAAGGACGCCACCTCGACCGCGAACAGCCCGGCCTGCGCCCACACCGTCCGGTCCAGATCCTCGACGCCGTCGAGGACGACCTCCCGCACCGACCGCCCGAGCCTCCCGTCCAGCTCCGCGCAGACCGCGTCGAACGCCGCCGCGAAGGCGGGGAACGCCTCGTACAACTCCCGGCCCATGCCGACCCGCTGCGCACCCTGACCGGTGAACAGGAACGCCGTGCGGCCCTCGGTCGCGATCCCGGTGACGACCCCGCCCGAGGGGCGGCCGTCCGCCAGCGCGAGCAGGCCGTCCAGCAGCGCCGCCCGGTCGTCGCCGAGCACCACCGCACGGTGGGCCAGCCCGGTCCGCCCGGTCGCCAGCGACCACGCCACGTCCTGCGGACGGGCCCCGGACTCCAGCGTCTCGGACTCCAACTCCCCTGCCAGGCGGGCCGCCTGGGCCTTCAGCGCCCCGGCGCTCTGCGCCGACACCACCCACGGCGTCGGCCCCGTCACCTCGCCGACCGGCGCCGCCTCCTCGGCCGGCGCCTGCTCCAGCACCACATGGGCGTTGGTGCCGCTGATCCCGAAGGACGACACACCCGCCCGGCGCGGACGCTCCGCCGCCGGCCACGGCCGGGCCTCGGTGAGCAGTTCCACCGCGCCCTCCGACCAGTCCACCTCGGAGGTCCGCTGCTCGGCGTGCAGGGTGGCCGGGAGCGTCCCGTGCCGCATCGCCTGCACCATCTTGATCACACCCGCCACACCGGCCGCGGCCTGGGTGTGCCCGATGTTCGACTTGATCGAGCCCAGCCACAGCGGCTCGTCGCCACGGCCCCGGCCGTAGGTCGCCAGCAGCGCCTGCGCCTCGATCGGGTCCCCGAGCCGGGTCCCCGTCCCGTGCGCCTCCACCGCGTCCACCTCGGCCGCCTCCAGGCGGGCGTCGGCCAGTGCCTGCCGGATCACCCGCTCCTGCGCGGGCCCGTTCGGCGCGGTGAGGCCGTTGGACGCACCGTCCTGGTTGACCGCGCTCCCCCGGACCACCGCGAGCACCTGGTGCCCGTTGCGACGGGCGTCCGACAGCCGCTCGACCAGCAGCAGGCCGACCCCCTCGGACATCCCGGTGCCGTCGGCGTCGGCCGAGAAGGCCTTGCAGCGCCCGTCCGAGGCCAGTCCGCCCTGGCGGTCGAACTCCGTGATCACGCCGGGCGTGGCGAGGGTGGTCACGCCACCCGCCAACGCCAGGTCGCACTCGCCGCCGCGCAGCGCCCGCACCGCGAGGTGCAGCGCCACCAGCGAGGAGGAGCAGGCGGTGTCCACCGTCATGGCCGGGCCCTCCAGCCCGAACACGTAGGCCAATCGGCCGGAGGCGATGCTGGTCGCGCTGCCGGTCATCAGGTGGCCGAGCGCGCTGTCCGGGATCTGCATGCCGAGGCCGTAGTGGGACGCCGCCGCGCCGACGAAGACGCCGGTGGAGCGGTTGCCGAGGTCGGCGGCCACGATGCCGGCATCCTCGAAGGCCTCCCAGGCGGTCTCCAGCAGCAGACGCTGCTGCGGGTCCATCGCCAGCGCCTCGCGCGGCGAGATCCCGAACAGGCCCGCGTCGAACTCGGTGGCGCCGTCCACGAATCCGCCCCGGGCGGCCTGTCCGTGCGCCACGTCGAGGGGCCAGCCGCGGTCGGTCGGGAAGGCGGCGGTGCCGTCCTCGCCGGCGGCCACCAGCCGCCACAGGTCGGCCGGGGAGGCGACGCCGCCGGGCAGGCGGCAGGCCATGCCGACGATCGCGATCGGCTCGCCGGGGTCGGCCGTCGGCGCCGGCGTGGCGACGGCGGGGGCCGGGGCGCTCTCGCCCAGCAGCCTGGTGGCCAGGTGGTCGGCGAGCGCGGTCGGGTTCGGGTGGTCGAACACCGTGGTGGCGGGCAGCCGCAGGCCGGTCGCGGCGTTGAGCCGGTTGCGCAGTTCGACCGCGGTCAGCGAGTCGAAGCCGAGGTCGCGGAAGGCCTGCCGGGCGCCGATCGCCTCGGCGTCCGCGTAGCCGAGCACGGTGCCGGCGTTGCCGCGGACCAGGTCGAGCAGGATCTGCCGGCGCCGGCTCGCGGAGGCGTTGCGCAGCTGTCCGGCCAGGGTGCCGGTGTCGCCGGCCTCGCGCTCGGCGGCACGGCGCACCGCGGGCCGGATCAGGCCGCGCAGCAGGGCCGGGACCTCGCCGCCGCCGGTGCGGTCCAGGGCGACCGGCACCAGGTGCGGGGCGGGCAGGGCGGTGGCCGCGTCGAAGAGGGCGAGGCCCTGTCCGCTGTCCAGGGCGGTGCCGAGCTTGTCGGTCCGCGCGTCGGCGCCCGGGTTCAGGTGCCGGGTCATCTCGCTGGCCTCCTGCCACAGGCCCCAGGCCAGTGACTGGGCGGGCAGCCCGAGGGCGCGCCGGTGGGAGGCGAGGGCGTCCAGGAAGGCGTTGGCCGCCGCGTAGTTGGCCTGGCCGCCGGTGCCGAAGGTGGCGGAGGCGGAGGAGTACAGCACGAACATCGCGAGGTCGCGGTCGGCGGTCAGCTCGTGCAGGTTGACGGCGGCGTCGACCTTGGGCCGCAGGACGGCCTCGACCCGCTCGGGGGTCATCGCGTCGAACACGCCGTCGTCCAGGGTGCCGGCCGCGTGGATCACGCCGGTGAGCGGGTGCTCGGCGGGGATCGCGGCGAGCACCGCGGACAGCGCCTCGCGGTCGGCGGCGTCGCAGGCCGCGACGGTCGGCTCGGCCCCCAAGTCCCGTAGCTCGGCGACGAGTTCGGCAGCGCCCGGGCCGTCGGCGCCGCGCCGGCTGAGCAGCAGCAGGTGCCGCACGCCGTGCTCGGCGACCAGGTGGCGGGCCAGCAGCCCGCCCAGGGTGCCGGTGCCGCCGGTGATCAGCACGGTGCCCTCGGGGTCGAGCGGCGCCGGGACGGTGACCACGTTCTTGCCGACGTGCTTGGCCTGGCTGATGTGCCGGAACACGGCGGGCGCCTCGCGGACGTCCCACGCGGTGATCGGCAGCAGGCGCAGCGCACCGGACTCGAACAGGCCGATGATCTCCGCCGTGATCTCCCGGACCCGCTCCGGGCCCGCCTCCGCGGGGTTGAACGCCCGGTAGCGCACGCCGTGGTCGGCGGCGACCTGCTCGGCGTCGCGCGGGTCGGCCTTGCCCATGTCGGCGAAGCGCCCGCCCTCGGCGAGCAGCCGCAGTGAGGCGTCGACGAATTCGCCGGCCAGCGAGTTCAGCACCACGTCCACGCCGCGTCCGCCGGTGGCGGTGCGGAACGACTCCTCGAAGGCGAGGTCGCGGGAGGAGGCGATGTGGGCGTCGTCCAGACCGGCCGCGCGCAGCGCGTCCCACTTGCCGGGGTTGGCGGTGCCGTACACCTCCAGGCCCAGGTGCCGGGCCAGTTGGACGGCCGCCATGCCGACGCCGCCGGCCGCCGCGTGCACCAGCACCGACTCGCCGGGCCGGGCCGCGGCCACGTCCACCAGCCCGTAGTAGGCGGTCAGGAAGGCGACGGGCACCGAGGCGGCCTCGGTGAAGGTCCAGCCGGCCGGGATCCGGGCCAGCAGCCGCCGGTCGGTGACCGCCCGGTCGGCGAGGCCGCCGCCGTCGAAGTGGCCGAACACCCGGTCGCCGACGGCCAGATCGGTGACGGCGGCGCCGACCTCGGTCACCACACCCGCGGCCTCGGCGCCCATCACGGCGCGCTCGGGGTACATGCCGAGCGCGAGCAGCACGTCGCGGAAGTTCACGCCGGCCGCGCGGACGCCGATCCGCACCTCGCCGGCGCCCAGCGGGGCGTCGGCCTCGGCGGCGGGTACCAGGGCGAGGGCCTCCAGAGTGCCCTCCTCGGTGACGTCCAGGCGCCAGGCGCCGGGCCCGTCGGGGGCGGTGAGGCCGTGGGCGGCGCTCTGCCGGACGAGCCGGGGGGCGCGGGCCCCGCCCTCGCGCAGGGCGAGCTGCGGTTCGTCCTGGACGGTGGCCCAGGCCTGCCAGTCGGCGTCCTGGCCGGCCGGGTCGCGGTCCAGCAGCAGCACGCGGCCGGGGTGCTCCGACTGGGCGGAGCGCAGCAGGCCCCACACGGCCGCGCCGGCCAGGTCGGTCACCGGCTGCCCGGGGGCGGCCGGGACGGCGCCGCGGGTGACGACCACCAGCCGGGTGTCGGCGAAGCGGTCGGCGGCGAGGAACTCCTGGACGGTGCGCAGGACTTCGGTGGTGGTCCGGCGGACGGCCAGGGCCGGTCCGCCGTCGGATGCGGCGGGCGGCAGGGTCAGCACGACCACCGGGGGCGTCGCGCCGTCCTCGACGGCGTCGATCCCCCGCCAGTCCGAGGCGTCGGGCCGGGCCGGGGCCGGCTGCGCCAGCGGGGTCCAGTCGACGGTGAACAGGGCGTCGTGGACGGCGCGTTCGCCGGCCCGCCGCAGCGTCGCGGCGGCGACCTCGCGCAGGGTCAGCGAGGCGATGTCGATCACCGGCGCGCCGGTGGGGTCGGCGGCGTGCAGGGCGACGCCGTCCGCGCGGACGGTCAGCGCGACCCGGAGCACGGTGGCCCCGGTGGCCCGGAGGTGGACGCCGTCGAAGGAGAACGGCAGGCGGGTGCCGGCGGCGGGGTCGGCGGCGAGGCCGATGGCGTGCAGGGCGGCGTCCAGCAGTGCCGGGTGCATGCCGAAGCCGTCGGCCCGGACGTCCTGGGGCAGGGCGACCTCGGCGTAGACGGTGCTGCCGTCGCGCCAGGCGGCGCGCAGGCCCTGGAAGGCGGGGCCGTAGCCGTAACCGGCCTCGGTGAGCGCCTGGTAGAAGCCCTCGACCTCGACCGACCGGGCCCCGACGGGCGGCCAGACCGCGAGGTCGGGGCCGTCCTGCGGGGCGGTGGCGGCCGGGGCGAGGACGCCGGTGGCGTGACGGACCAGCTCGGTGCCGGCGGCGTCCGGGCGGGAGAACACCTCGAAGGTCCGGCTGCCGGTGTCGTCGGCGGTGCCCACGCTCACCTGGACCGCGACGCCGCCCTGGGCGGGCAGCACCAGCGGCGCCTGGAGCACCAGTTCGGACAGCAGGGCGCAGTCGGCCCGCTCACCGGCGGTCAGCGCCATCTCCACGAAGGCGGTGCCCGGCACCAGCACGTCGCCGTGCACCGCGTGGTCGGCCAGCCAGTCCTGGCCGGCCGCGCTCAGCCGTCCGGTCAGGACCAGGGCTCCGCCGGGCAGCGGGACGGCGGCGCCCAACAGGGCGTGCTCGGTGACGACCTGGCCGACCGTGCTCAGGTCGCCCGCGGCGACCACGGCCCGCGGCCAGTACCGCTCCCGCTGGAAGGCGTAGCTGGGCAGCTCGACCCGGCGGCCCGCGGGCACGACCGGGGTGAAGTCGACGGCCACGCCGGCGGTCCAGGCCTCGGCGAGGGCCGTCAGCAGCTGCTCGGGGCCGCCCCGGTCGCGCCGCAGCGTGCCCAGCGCGGCCGCGTCGGCGCCGGCGGCGTCGGCGCTCTCCTGCACGCCGACGGTCAGCACCGGGTGGGGGCTGCACTCGACGAACACCGAGCGGCCGTCGGCGAGCAGGGCGCGGGTGGCCTGCTCGAACAGGACGGTGGAGCGCAGGTTGTCGTACCAGTACCCGGCGTCCATCCGCGCGGTGTCGATCGGCTCACCGGTCAGCGTCGAGTAGAGCGGCACCGTGGACGTGGTCGGGCTGATCCCGGCCAGCTCCGCCAGGACCCGTTCGCGCACCCGCTCCACCTGGGCGGAGTGCGAGGCGTAGTCCACCGGGATCCGGCGGGCCCGCACCCCGTTCTCCTCGCAGAGCACCAGCAGCGCGTCCAGCGCGCCGGGCTCGCCCGACACCACCGTCGAGGACGGGCCGTTGAACGCGGCCACCGAGATCCTGCCGTCGAACGAGCCGATCAGCTCCTCGACCACCGCGCTGCCCGCCGCGACGGACACCATCCCGCCGTCACCGGCGAGTTCGATCAGCGCCCGGCTGCGCAGCGCCACCACCCGGGCACCGTCCTCGACGGACAACGCACCGGCCACCACCGCGGCGGCGATCTCACCCTGCGAGTGACCGATCACGGCCGAGGGCTCCACACCGTGCGCCCGCCACACCTCGGCCAGCGACACCATCACGGCCCACAGCACCGGCTGGACCACGTCCACCCGGGACAGCAACTCCTCGTCGTCCAGGGCCTCGGTGAGCGACCAGTCGGTGTACGGCGCCAGCGCCGCCTCGCACGCGGCCAACCGAGCCGCGAACACCGGTGCGGCGGCGGCCAGTTCACGCCCCATACCGAGCCACTGCGAACCCTGGCCCGGGAAGACGAACACCACGTCACCGGGAACCGCCCGGCCCTTCACGACGCCCTCGCCGTCGAGGGTGCCCAGGCCGTCCAGCAGGGCGGCCCGGTCGGCGCCCAGCACCACGGCGCGGTGCTCCAGGGCGGCCCGGGACAGCAGCGAGCGGGCCACCTCCGGCCCCGCGAGCTCGGGGCGCGCGGCCGCGAACTCCCGCAGCCGCTCGGCCTGCTCGGTGAGCGCGGCCGGGGTGCGGCCCGACAGCAGCCAGGGCTGGGGGCCCTCGGCGGCCTCGGGCTCCACGGTCCCGACGACCGGCACGGACTCCAGGATGACGTGGGCGTTGGTGCCGCTGATCCCGAAGGAGGACACCGCCGCCCGGCGCGGCCGGTCGAGCTCCGGCCACGGCCGGGCCTCGGTGAGCAGTTCCACCGCCCCGGCCGACCAGTCCACGTGCGGGGACGGCCGGTCCACGTGCAGGGTGGCGGGCAGCAGGCCGTTGCGCAGCGCCTGCACCATCTTGATCACGCCCGCCACGCCGGCGGCGGCCTGGGCGTGGCCGATGTTGGTCTTCACCGAGCCGAGCCAGAGCGGCTCACCGGCGCGCTCCTGGCCGTAGGTCGCGAGCAGTGCCTGCGCCTCGATCGGGTCGCCGAGCCGGGTGCCGGTGCCGTGCGCCTCGACGGCGTCCACCTCGGCGGCGGTCAGTCCGGCGTTGGCCAGGGCCTGCCGGATCACCCGCTGCTGGGCGGGCCCGTTGGGCGCGGCGAGGCCGTTGGAGGCGCCGTCCTGGTTGATGGCGCTGCCGCGGATCACCGCGAGCACCTGGTGGCCGTTGCGGCGCGCCTCGGACAGCCGCTCCAGCACCAGGATGCCGACGCCCTCGGCCCAGGAGGTGCCGTCGGCGGCGGCCGCGAAGGCCTTGCACCGGCCGTCGGCCGCCAGGCCGTTCTGCTTGTCGAACTCGGCGAACACCCCCGGGGAGACCATCACGGCGACACCGCCGGCGAGCGCCAGCTCGCACTCGCCGCGGCGCAGCGACTGGGCGGCCAGGTGCAGGGCGACCAGCGAGGAGGAACAGGCCGTGTCCACGGTGACCGCGGGGCCCTCCAGGCCGAAGGTGTACGCGATCCGGCCGGACAGCACGCTGCTGACGGTGCCGGTGAGCAGGTGGCCCTCGACGTTGGCGGGCATCTCCATGCCGAGGCCGTAGCCGGAGGCGGAGGCGCCGATCACCACGCCGGTGGACGAGTGGCCGAGGGAGTACGGGTCGATACCCGCGTTCTCGAACGCCTCCCAGGCCGTCTCCAGCACCAGGCGCTGCTGCGGGTCCATCGCGAGGGCCTCGCGCGGCGAGATGCCGAACATGCCGGCGTCGAAGTCGGTGGCGTCCTCGACGAAGCCGCCGCGCCGGACGTAGCCGCCGCCCTCGGGCCAGCCGCGGTCGGTGGGGAAGCCGGTGACGCCGTCCCGGCCCTCGGTGACCATCGCCCACAGCTGCTCGGCCGAGCGGACCCCGCCCGGGTAGCGGCAGCTCATGCCGACGATCGCGATCGGCTCGTCGTCCGCCGCGGCCGCCACCGGGCGCGTCGGCCGGGCCTCGTCGGGGGTGCCGAACAGCTCGCCGAGCAGGTACTCGGTCAGCGCGGCCGGCGTCGGGTGGTCGAAGACCAGCGTCGCCGCCAGCTTCAGGCCGGTCTCCGCGCCGAGCCGGTTGCGCAGCTCCACGGCGGTCAGCGAGTCGAAGCCCAGGTCGCGGAAGGCGCGTCGCGGCGCCACCGCCTCGGTCGACGGGCGTCCCAGCACCAGCGCGGTGCGGTCCCGGACCACCTCCAGCAGCAGCCGGGACCGCTCCCCCTCGGGCGCGGCGGCGAGCGAGTCCCGCAACTCCGAGGAGGGGGCGGACGATCCGGTGTCCCCGGCCGCGTCGGCCAGGTCGGCCAGGCCGCTCAGCAGCGGGCTGGGCCGGCCGGAGACGAAGGCGGGCCCGAACCGCTCCCAGTCGACGTCCGCGACGGCCACGCAGCCCTCGTCCCGGTCGACGACCCCGGCCAGCGCCCGGATCGCCGCCGTACGGTCCAGCGCGGACAGGCCGCGGCGGCGCAGGTAGTCCTCGAAGCCGGCGTCCGCGGCCATGCCGGCCTCGGCCCACGGGCCCCAGGCGACCGAGGTCCCGGCCAGGCCGCGGGCCCGCCGGGCCTCCACCAGCGCGTCCAGGAAGGCGTTCCCGGCCGCGTAGGCGCCCTGGCCGCCGCTGCCCCAGGTGGCGGCGATGGAGGAGAAGACCACGAACAGGTCGACGTCCCCGGCCAGTTCGTCCAGGAGCGCGGCCCCGGCGGCCTTGCCGCCGATCACCTCGGCGACGGCCTCGGCGTCGGTCTCCATCAACGGGCCCGGCGCGCCGACCCCGGCGGTGTGCACCACGCCGCTCAGCGGGTGCTCGGCCGGGATCCCGGCCAGCAGCCCGGACAGCGCCTCCCGGTCGGTCACGTCGCAGGCGGCGACGGTCACCCGGGTGCCCAGCGCGGTCAGTTCGGCCACCAACTCATCCGCTCCCGGCGCGGCCGGGCCGCGGCGGCTGGTCAGCAGCAGGTGCGGCACGCCCCGCCCGGCCAGCCAGCGCGCCACGTCCCCGCCGAGGGCGCCCGTGCCGCCGGTGATCAGGACGGTGCCGTCGGTGCTCCACTCCGCCGCGGGCGCCCCGGGCAGCGGCGCCCGGACCACCCGGCGGCCGAGCACCCGCGCCCCGCGCAGGGCCAGCTGGTCCTCCCCGCCCGCACCCGCGAGCAGCGCCGCCAGCCGGCGGCCCTCCTCGGCGGTGACGGTCTCCGGCAGGTCGACCAACCCGCCCCAGCGGCCGGGGTGTTCGAGCGCCGCGACCCGGCCGAGGCCCCACAGCAGGGACTGCTCGGGGGTCGGCGACAGGTCCTCGTCCCCGGTCGACACCGCGCCCCGGGTCAGGCACCAGAGCGGAGCCTGCGAGCCCGCGTCCCCGAGTGCCTGGACCAGCAGCAGCAGGGCGCCGAGGTCGGCGGGCACCGGAAGGCCCGCGGCGGCCGAACCGGCCACGAACACCACGCCGGCGAAGTCCTCGGCGGCCAACCGCCCGGCGAGAGCGGGCCGGTCCCCGGTCAGCGGCAGCCGGGTGACCCGCGCACCGGCGGCCAGCAGCGCGGCGGCCACGTCCTCGGCGGCCGCGGACTCGTCCGCGGTGGCGAGCAGCCAGGTGCCGTTCGGCCCGGCGGTGTCCGGCAGCGGCAGCGGCTGCCACTCCACCCGGTAGCGCCAGGAGTCGACCACCGCCTCCTGGCGTCGCGAGCGCCGCCACGCGGAGAGCGCCGGGACGACGCCGTCCAGCACCTCCGGGGTGTCCGACAGCCGCAGGGTGGCGGCCAGCTCCGGGACGTCGGCGCGCTCCACGGCCGCCCAGAAGCGGGCATCCTCGGCCGAGCCGGGCACGTCGAGCGGGACGTCGGGCCAGTAGCGCTCGCGCTGGAAGGCGTACGTCGGCAGGTCGAGGCGGCGCCCGGCCGACAGCACGGACCGCCAGTCGAGTTCGGCGCCGGTCGTCCACAGGGTGGCGAGCGCGGTCAGCGCGGTCTCGGACTCCGCGCGGTCACGGCGCATCAACGGGGCGACCACACCCTCGGCCGCCTGCTGCCCGACCAGAGCCGACAGCACGGCGTCCGGGCCCAGCTCGACGTAGCGGGTCACGCCCTCGCGGTGCAGGGCCTCGACGCCGTCGGCGAAACGGACGGCCTCACGGACCTGACGCACCCAGTACTCGGAGGTGTCGAGCAGCCCCGGCTCGGCGATCCCGCCGGTCAGGTTCGACACGATCGGGACCTGCGGCTCGGCGAAGGTCAACTCCGCCAGGACGGCCGAGAATTCGGCGAGCATCGGCTCCATCAGGGCCGAGTGGAAGGCGTGCGAGACGGTCAGCCGGCGGATCTTGCGACCCTCGGCCGACCAGCGGGCCGCGAACTCCTCCACCACCTCCGCCGGACCCGAAACCACCACCGAGGTCGGGCCGTTGACGGCCGCCACGTCCAGGCGGTCGCCGATCGCGTCGCGGACCTCGGCCTCGGCGGCCTGCACCGCGAGCATCGCGCCGCCGCTCGGCAGCGCGTCCATCAGCCGACCGCGCGCCGCCACCAGCGCACAGGCGTCCGCCAGCGAGAACACGCCCGCCACATGGGCGGCGGCGATCTCGCCGATCGAGTGCCCGAGCAGGAAGTCGGGGGTCACACCCCAGGATTCGAGCAACCGGAACGACGCCACCTCGACCGCGAACAGCCCCGCCTGCGCCCACACCGTCCGGTCCAGATCCTCCGCACCCGCGAAGACGACCTCCCGCACCGACCGCCCGAGCCTCGCGTCCAACTCCGCGCAGACCGCGTCGAACGCCGCCGCGAACACCGGGAACGCCTCGTACAACTCCCGGCCCATGCCGACCCGCTGCGCACCCTGCCCCGTGAACAGGAACGCCGTCCGGCCCTCCACCGCGACACCCGCGACCACGCCGCCCGTCGGACGCCCGTCCGCCAGCGCGCCGAGGCCATCCAGCAGCCCCTCACGGCCACCGGTGCCCAGCACCACCGCGCGGTGGGCCAGCGCGGCCCGGGTCGTCGCCAGGGACCACGCCGCGTCGCCCGCGTCCACGTCCGGCCCGAACCGCTCGGCCAGCCGCGCCGCCTGGCCCCGCAGCGCCTGCGCGCTCTGCGCCGACACCGGCCACGCCACCGGGCGGACGCCCTGCCCGGGCGCCTCCGGCTCCGTCCGCGGCTCGGCCTCGGCCGGGCTCTCCTCGATGAGCACATGGGCGTTGGTACCGCTGACGCCGAACGCGGAGACGCCGATCCGTCGGGTCCGCTCCGCCTGCGGCCAGGGCCGGGCCTCGGTCAGCAGCTCGACGCCGCCGCCCGTCCACTCGACGTGCGGGGTGGGCGCGTCCACGTGCAGGGTGGCCGGGAGCACGCCGTTGCGCAGCGCCAGCACGCTCTTGATCACGCCGACCGCGCCGGCGGCGGCCTGGGTGTGGCCGACGTTGGACTTCAGCGAGCCGAGCAGCAGCGGCCGGTCGGCCGTACGGCCCCGGCCGTAGACGGCCTGCAGCGCCTCGGCCTCGATCGGGTCGCCGAGGCGGGTTCCGGTGCCGTGCGCCTCCACGGCGTCCACGTCGGCCGCCTCCAGCCGGGCGTTGGCCAGCGCCTGCCGGATCACCCGCTCCTGCGAGGGACCGTTCGGCGCCGTCAGACCGTTCGAGGCGCCGTCCTGGTTGACCGCGCTGCCCCGCACCACCGCCAGCACCTCGTGCCCGTTGCGGCGGGCGTCGGAGAGCCGTTCCAGCAGCAGGACGCCGACGCCCTCGGACCAGCCGGTGCCGTCCGCCGCCGCCGCGAAGGACTTGCAGCGGCCGTCGGCGGCCAGGCCGCCCTGCTTGCCGAACTCGGCGAAGGCCGCCGGGGTGCTGATCACCGCGACGCCGCCGACCAGGGCCAGGCCGCACTCTCCCTGGCGCAGCGACTGGACCGCCAGGTGCAGCGCCACCAGCGCGGAGGAGCACGCGGTGTCCACGGTGACCGCCGGGCCCTCCAGCCCGAACACGTACGAGAGCCGGCCGGAGAGCACCCCGCTCGCGGTGCCGGTCAGGTGGTATCCCGCGGTGTTCTCCGGGAGCCGGCCGGCTCCGTCGTAGCCGGACGGGGAGGCGCCGACGAAGACGCCGGTCGCCGTGCCGGCCACCGAGTGGGGATCGATGCCCGCCCGTTCGAAGGTCTCCCAGGCGACCTCCAGCAGCAGCCGCTGCTGCGGGTCCATCGCCAGCGCCTCGCGCGGGTTGATGCCGAACAGCTCGGCGTCGAACCCGGTCGCGTCGCCGAGGAAGCCGCCCCGGCGGGCGTAGTCGCGGCTGCCGGGGAAGGACTCCTCCCAGCCGCGGTCGGTCGGGAACCCGCCGATCGCGTCGGTGCCGTCCGCGACCAGCCGCCACAGGTCCTCCGGGCCGGTGACGCCGCCCGGCAGCCGACAGCCCAGTGCGACGATCGCGATCGGCTCGCGGGCCGCCGCCTGGATCTCCCGGTTCTGCCTGCGCAGGCGCTCGACCTCCTTGAGGGAGGCCCGAAGTGCTTCGACCGCCTTGTCACCGCGGGTGTTCATCGATTTCTCCATGGCTCAGGCGTCGTCTCGTTCGGTGTTCAGGGCCATCTCGATCAGCGCGTCGGCGTCCAGATCGTCCAGATCATCAAGGTCGTCCAGGTCGTCCAGGTCGTCCGGCACGTCCGGACCGTCCGGCTGGTCCGGGCCGTCGGGCCGGTCGGGTGTGCCGGGTGTGCCCGACGGCGCCGGGTCCGCCAGGCTCAGCAGGGTGTCCATCAGTCCGGCCTCCCGCAGCCGCTCGATCGGGATGGCCGCCAGCGCCGCGCGGACCGCCGCCTCGTCCGGCCCGGCGGGCCGCTCCTCGACCAGGACGCCCAGCTCCTCACCGAGGAAGGCGGCCACCCGCTGGGGGGTGCGGTGGTTGAACACCAGGCTCGGCGGCAGGCGCAGGCCGGTCACCCGGCTCAGCCGGTCGCGCAGCTCGACCGCGGTCAAGGAGTCGAAGCCGAGGTCCTTGAACGCCTGGCCGGCCGCGACGGTACGGCCGTCCTGGTAGCGCAGCACGGTGGCCGCCTCGGCCCGCACCACGTCGACCAGGATCTGCGGGCGCCGGCGCGGCGGCGCCGACGCCAGCCGGGCGGCGAGGGCGGACGCCTCGTCGGCGTCTCCCGTCGCGGCCGGCTCCGCGCCCGCGGCCGCCGTCGGCTCGTCCAGCAGCTCGTGCAGCAACGGGCTGGGCCGGGCGGAGGTGAACGCCGCACCGAAGACCGCCCAGTCCACGTCGGCCACGGTCAGAGCGCTCTCCGCCCGGTCGACGGCCTGGGCGAGGGCCTGAACGCCGAGTTCGGGATCCATCGGGGTGACGCCGCGGCGCAGCAGGCCGCCGGTGTCCCCGCTGACGGCCAGTCCGGCGCCCGCCCACGCTCCCCAGGCCACCGAGGTGCCGGCCAGGCCGCGGGCCCGGCGGTGCTCCACCAGGGCGTCCAGGAAGGCGTTGCCCGCCGCGTACGCGCCCTGTCCGCCGCCGCCCCAGACCGCGGCGATCGAGGAGAAGACGACGAACTGCTCCAGGTCGAGACCGGCGGTCAGCTCGTGCAGGTGCACCGCTCCCCCGAGCTTCGCGGCCAGCACCGCGTCGAGCCGGTCGGTGTCGGCCTCGTCCAGCCGGCCCAGGCCGTCGACCCCGGCGGCGTGCAGCACGGCGGTCAGCGGCAGGTCCTGCGGCACGGCGGCCAGCACGCGGGCCAGGGCGTCGCGGTCGGCCACGTCGCACGCGGCGAGGGTGACCCGGCTGCCGTACCCGGCCAGTTCGGCCGCGAGCTCCCGCGCACCGGGGGTGTCCGCCCCGCGCCGGCCGAGCAGCACCAGGTGCGCGGCGCCGCGCCGGGCCAGCCACCGGGCGGAGTCGGCGCCGAGCGCGCCCAGCCCGCCGGTCACCAGGACCGTTCCGGTGGGCCGCCAGCCCTCGGGCGCCGGAACGGCGGTGTCCAGCGGGGCGCGCACCAGTCGGCGGGCCAGCAGGCCCGTCCCGCGGATCGCGACCTGGTCCTCGCCGGGGTCCTCGCCGAGCAGGACGGTCAGCAGGTCGGCGGCACGGGCGTCCACGGTGACCGGCAGGTCGACCAGGCCGCCCCAGCGCTCCGGGTTCTCCAGCGCGGCCACCCGGCCCAGGCCCCAGACCGACGCCTGGGCCGGGCTGTCCAGCGGATCGTCCCCGCCGGTGCGGACGGCACCCCGGGTGGCCACCCAGAGCGGCGCCTCGACCCCCGCGCCGCCGAGCGCCTGGAGCAGGGCCACGGTGGCGGCGGTGCCCTCGGGCAGCGCCGATCCGGGCAGCGCGGAGCCGACCGCGGCGGTCAGCGACAGGACGCCGGACACCTCACCAGCCGCTCCGGACGCCTCGGCGAGCCGGGCGGCCAGCGCGTCCCGGCCGGTGCCCGGGTCGACCACGACGGTGACCTCGGCCCCGGCGGACCGGAGCGCGTCGGTGGCCCACTCGGTCAGCTCGGAGTCCTGCGGCGCGACGACCAGCCAGCCGCCGTCCAGCAGCCCCGTGGCGGGCAGGCCGGTCAGCGGCGTCCAGTCGACGCGGTAGCGCCAGCCGTCGATCGTCGCGTCCCGGCGGCGCCGGGTCCGCCACGCGGCGAGCGCGGGCACGACCGGGTCCAGCGCCTGCGGGCCGAGGTCCAGCGTGTCGGCCAGCTCCGCGAGGTCGCCGCGTTCCACGGCGGCCCAGAACCCTGCCTCCGCCGGGTCCGCCGGGTCGGCGTCCTGCGGCTTGCCGGCCGGGGCCTGGGCCGGGTCCGGCCAGTAGCGGTCCCGTTGGAAGGCGTAGGTCGGCAGCGGAAGGTGACGGGCCGTGGGCAGCAGCGCGGACCAGTCGATTCCGGCGCCCGCCGTCCAGAGCGCGGCCAGCGCGGTCAGGACGGTCTCGCGGCCGTCCCGGTCCTTGCGCAGCAGCGGCACGCCGACCGCGTCGGGCGCGCTCTGCGCGGCGAGCGCGGTCAGCACACCGTCCGGGCCCAGCTCGACGTAGCGGGTGACGCCCTCGCGGTGCAGGGCCTCGACGCCGTCGGCGAAGCGGACGGCCTCGCGGACCTGTCGCACCCAGTAGTCGGGGGTGGCGAGGAGGCCGGGTTCGGCGATCCCGCCGGTCAGGTTGGAGACGACCGGGATCCGCGGCTCGGCGAAGGTCAACCCGCCGAGCACGGCGGCGAATTCTTCGAGCATCGGCTCCATCAGCGCCGAGTGGAAGGCGTGCGAGACGGTGAGCCGGCGGGTCTTGCGGCCCTCGGCCTTCCAGCGGGCCGCGAACTCCTCGATGGTTTCGACCGGACCGGAGACCACGAGGGAGGTGGGGCCGTTGACGGCCGCGACGTCCAGCCGGTCGCCGATCGCGTCGCGGACCTCGGCCTCGGTGGCCTGCACGGCGAGCATCGCCCCGCCCTCGGGCAGCGCCTGCATCAGCCGGCCGCGCGCCGCCACCAGGGCGCACGCGTCCGCCAGCGAGAACACGCCCGCCGCATGGGCGGCCGCGATCTCACCGATCGAGTGCCCGAGCAGGAAGTCGGCCGTCACGCCCCAGGATTCGAGCAGCCGGTACGAGGCGACCTCGACCGCGAACAGCCCGGCCTGCGCCCACACCGTCCGGTCCAGATCCTCGACGCCGTCGAACACCGCGTCCTTCACCGGCCGGTCCAGCAGCAGGTCGAACTCCGCGCAGACCGCGTCGAAGGCCGCCGCGAAGGCGGGGAACGCCTCGTACAGGTCCCGGCCCATGCCGACCCGCTGCGCACCCTGCCCCGTGAACAGGAACGCCGTCCGGCCCTCCGTCGCGATCCCGGAGACGACCCCGCCCGAGGAGCGCCCGTCCGCCAGCGCGGCCAGACCGTCCCGCAGCGCCGCCCGGCCGTCGCCGAACACCACCGCGCGGTGCTCCAGCGCGGCTCGGGAGAGCAGCGTCGACGCCACCTCCACCGGCGCGAACTCCGGCTCTCCGCCGAGGAATTCGGCCAGCCGCCCGGCCTGCGCCGCCAGCGCGCCGGCCGAGCGTCCCGACACGAGCCACGGCAGCACGCCCTCTACTGCCTCCGTCTCCTCGACCGCCACCGTCGGAGCGGCCTCCAGGATCACGTGGGCGTTGGTGCCGCTGATCCCGAAGGAGGACACGCCCGCGCGACGCGGGCGACCGGCCTCCGGCCACGGGCGGGCCTCGGTCAGCAGCTCGACCGCGCCCGCCGACCAGTCCACCTCGGAGGTCCGCTGCTCGGCGTGCAACGTCGCCGGGAGCACGCCGTGCCGCAGCGCCTGCACCATCTTGATGACGCCCGCCACACCGGCCGCGGCCTGGGTGTGCCCGATGTTCGACTTGATCGAGCCCAGCCACAGCGGCTCGTCACCGCGGCCCTGGCCGTAGGTGGCCAGCAGCGCCTGGGCCTCGATCGGGTCGCCCAGGCTGGTGCCGGTGCCGTGCGCCTCCACCGCGTCCACCTCGGCGGCCGACAGCCCGGCACTCGCCAGCGCCTGCCGGATCACCCGCTGCTGAGCCGGACCGTTCGGAGCGGTCAGACCGTTGGACGCGCCGTCCTGGTTGACCGCGCTGCCCCGGACCACCGCCAGCACCTGGTGCCCGAGCCGCCGGGCGTCCGACAGCCGCTCGACCACCAGCACGCCGACGCCCTCGCCCCAGCCCGTACCGTCCGCGCCGGCCGCGAAGGGCTTGCAGCGGCCGTCCGCCGCCAGCCCGCCCTGCCGGGCGAACTCGGTGAACACCCCGGAGCCGGTCATCACCGTCACCCCGCTCGCGAGGGCCAGGTCGCACTCGCCGGAGCGCAGCGCCTGCGCCGCGAGGTGCAGCGCGACCAGCGAGGACGAGCAGGCCGTGTCCACGGTCATCGCCGGGCCCTCCAGCCCGAACGCGTACGCCACCCGGCCGGACAGGACGCTGGTGGCGCCACCGGTCAGCCGGTGCCCCTCGGTGTCCTGGGGCAGGTCCACGTCGACGCCGTAGTAGGAGGGCGCGGCGCCGGCGAAGACGCCGATCGGCTCGCCCTTGAGCGCCTTGGGATCGAGGCCGGCGGATTCGAAGGCCTCCCAGGACGCCTCCAGCAGCAGGCGCTGCTGCGGGTCCATCGCCAGCGCCTCGCGCGGCGAGATCCCGAACAGCCCGGCGTCGAAGTCCGCGACGCCGTCGACGAAGCCCCCGAGGGTGGCGTAGGCGCCGGACTGCCCGGTGAGGTCCCAGCCGCGGTCGGCCGGGAACCCCACGATCCCGTCCCCGCCCGTGGAGACCAGTCGCCACAGGTCGGCCGGGGAGGCCACGTGGCCGGGGAAGCGGCAGGACATGCCGACGATGGCGATCGGCTCGCCGGGGTCGGCGACGGCAGCCGTCGCGCGGGGCCGGTCGGCCTCCTCGGCCGCGCCGAGCAGCAGGGTGGCGAGGAAGTCCGCGAGGGCCGCGGCCGTCGGGTAGTCGAACACCAGGGTGGCGGGCAGCCGCCGGCCGGTGGCGGTGTTCAGCCGGTTGCGCAGTTCCACCGCGGCCAGCGAGTCGACGCCGAGGTCCTTGAACGCCTGCTGCGGCCCGACGGCCTCGGCACCCGCGTGGCCGAGCACGGTGGCCGTGTTCGTCCGGACCAGGTCGAGCAGCAGTTGCCGCCGCTCGCCGGCCTCCAGGCCCCGGAGGCGGCGTTCCAGCGTGGCCTGCCCGCCCGTCACCGGGCCGTCGGCGGCCTGCCGCAGGGTGGGGCGGACCAGGCCGCGCAGCAGGGACGGCGGCTCGGCGCCCGAGGCGCGGGCGGCCGCGAGGTCGAGCGGGACCGGCAGCAGGTGCGCGGCGGGCAGGGCGGCCGCGCGATCGTGGAGGGCCAGTCCGAGCTCGGCGGTCAGCGTGCCGGAGAGCCGGTCGCCGCTGGTCACGGTGGAACCCTCGGCGAGGTGCCCGGTGAGGGCGCTGGCCTTCGCCCACAGGCCCCAGCCGAGCGACTGCGCGGGCAGGCCGTGCGCCCGGCGGTGCGCGGCGAGGGCGTCCAGGAAGGCGTTCGCGGCCGCGTAGTTGGCCTGGCCGCCGGTGCCGAAGGTCCCCGCGGCGGAGGAGTAGAGCACGAACGCGGCCAGGTCGGCGTCGGCGGTGAGCTCGTGCAGGTTGACGGCCGCGTCCACCTTGGGGCGCAGCACCGCGCCGAGCCGGGCCGGGGTGAGCGCGCCGAACACGCCGTCGTCCAGGACGCCCGCGGTGTGCACGACGCCGGTGAGCGGGTGCTCGGCGGGGATCGCGGCGAGCACCGCGGCCAGCGCCTCGCGGTCGGCGGCGTCGCAGGCCGCGACGGTCGCCTCGGCGCCCAGTTCCCGCAGTTCGGCGACCAGCTCCGCGGCGCCGGCGGCGGCCGGGCCCTGACGGCTCAGCAGGAGCAGGTGCCGCACGCCGTGCCCGGCCGCCAGGTGGCGGGCCAGCAGCCCGCCCAGGGTGCCGGTGCCGCCGGTGATCAGGACGGTGCCCTCGGGGTCGAGCGGCGCCGGGACGGTGAGGACGTTCTTGCCGATGTGCCGGGCCTGGCCGATGTGCCGGAAGGCCTCGACGGCGTTGCGCACGTCCCAGGCCGTGGTCGGCAGGTCGTGCAGCGCGCCGGCGTCGAACAGGGCGATGACCTCGGCGAGGATCTCGCCCATCCGCACCGGTCCGGCCTCGCCGAGGTCGAAGGCGCGGTAGCGGACGTCCTCGCGCGGGAGGTCGGTGCGGACGTCGGCCTTGCCCATCTCCAGGAAGCGGCCGCCGGGCGCGAGCAGGCGCAGCGAGGCGTCGACGAACTCGCCGGCCAGCGCGTTGAGCACGACGTCCACGCCGCGTCCGCCGGTGGCGGCCCGGAAGGACTCCTCGAAGTCCAGGTCGCGGGAGGAGGCGATGCGGGTGTCGTCGAGGCCCTGGGCGCGCAGTACGTCCCACTTGCCGGCGCTGGCCGTGCCGTAGACGTCGAGGCCCAGGTGCCGGCCGAGCTGGACGGCGGCCATGCCGACGCCCCCGGCCGCGGCGTGCACCAGCACGGACTCGCCGGGCCGGACGTCGGCCAGGTCGCGCAGCCCGTAGTAGGCCGTCGCGAACACCAGCGGGACGGCGGCGGCCCGGCCGAAGGTCCAGCCGTCGGGGATGCGGGCCAGCAGGTCGCGGGCCGTGACCGCGGTGGCGGCGATGCCGCCGGAGAAGAAGCCGAACACCCGGTCGCCGGGGGCGAGGTCGGTGACGCCGGGGCCGGTCCCGACCACCACGCCGGACGCCTCGGCGCCCATCGGCGCGCGCTCCGGGTACATGCCGAGCGCGAGCAGCACGTCGCGGAAGTTCACGCCGGCGGCGCGGACGGCGACCCGCACCTCGCCGGGGCCGAGCGGCCGGTCGGCGTCCGGCGCGGGGACCAGGGCGAGGTTCTCCAGCGTCCCCGGGCCGAGGGTGTCCAGGCGCCAGGCCTCCCGGCCGGACGGCACGGCGAGCGTGTCCGAGGGCCGGGCCAGCCGGGCGGCGAGGACGGCGCCGTCGCGGACGGCCAGCACCGGCTCGTCGCCGTGGGCGGCGACCGGGCACCAGTCGTCGGCCGGGGCCTCGCCGTCCAGGTCGACCAGCACGATCCGGCCGGGGTTCTCGGTCTGCGCGGAGCGGACCAGGCCCCGGACCGCGGCGGCGACCAGGTCGACGGGCTCCTGGCCGACGGCGACGGCGCCGCGGGTCACGACCACCAGCCGGGTGTCCGCCAGCCGCTCCTCGGCCAGCCAGGCCTGGAGGTCCGTCAGGAGGCGGCCGGCCGTCTCCCGCACCCGGGCCGGCAGGTCGACGGCCTCGGCGGCGGTCGTGGGGACGGGCAGCACCACGGCCTGCGGCGCCGGGCGTCCGTCGTCGAGCGCGGCGACCAGCTCGGCGAGCCCGGCGTACCGGGGCGCGTCGAGCGGCGGGACGGCGGGCGCGGGGGTGTCCGCGCCACCCGGGGCGGGCGCACCGAGCACGGCCCAGGTCGCGGGGCCGGCACCGGCGGCGCCCGCCGACGTGACCGGGGTCCAGTCCAGCGCGAACAGCGCCTCGGTGACGGCCGGGCCGACGGCGGGGCGCAGCTGCTCGGCCTCGACCTCCCGCAGCACCAGGGACTCGATGGTCATGACGGGTGCCCCGGTGCCGTCGGCGACGCTCAGCGCCACGCCGTCGGCGGTCACGGTCAGGGTGACCCGCAGCACGGCGGCACCGGCCGCGTGCAGCCGGACGCCGGTCCAGGCGAACGGCATCCGGGCGGCCCGGTGGGCGTCCACGGCGGCGGAGAAGCCGACCGCGTGCAGCGCGGCGTCCAGCAGCGCGGGATGCAGTCCGTACGCCTGCGCCTGACCGGCGGCGGCCTCGGGGAGCAGCACCTCGGCGTGGACGCTGTCGCCGTCGCTCCAGGCCGCGTGCAGGCCCTGGAACACCGGTCCGTAGCCGTAGCCGACGGCCGTCAGGCGGTCGTAGAAGCCGTCGAGGTCCACGGGCTCGGCCCCCACGGGCGGCCAGGTCCCGGCAACGGCGGAGCCGTCGGCGGCCGGGGTGGCGGAGCCGTCGGCGGCCGGGGCGGCGGCGCCCGCCGGGGAGAGCACCCCGGTCCCGTGGCACACCCACGCGGAGTCCTCCGCCTCGGAGCGCGACAGGACCTGCACGGTGCGGTCCCCGGCCTCGTCGGCCTCGGAGACGCTCACCTGGACGGCGACGCCGCCCTGCTGCGGCAGCACCAGCGGCGACTGGATCACCAGCTCGCGCAGCACCTCGCAGCCGGCCTCGCGGCCCGCCCTCAGCGCCATCTCCACCAGGGCGGTGCCGGGGACGAGCACGGTCTCCAGGACGGCGTGGTCGGCGAGCCAGGGGTGCACGGCCAGGCTCAGCCGCCCGGTCAGCACCAGTCCCCCGCCGTGCAGGGCGACGACCGCGCCCAGCAGCGGGTGCCGGGCCCCGGTCTGGCCGAGGGCCTTCACGTCGCCCGCCCCGGCGGTCGGCTTCGGCCAGTACCGTTGCCGCTGGAAGGCGTAGGTCGGCAGGTCGAGGCGGCGTCCACCGGTGACGGCCAGGGACCAGTCGAGTTCGGTGCCGCTCGTCCACAGGGTGGCGAGCGCGGTCAGCGCGGTCTCGGACTCCACGCGGTCACGGCGCATCAGCGGGGCGACCACGCCCTCGGCGAGCTGCTGACCGACCAGACCCGACAGCACGGCGTCCGGGCCCAGCTCGACGTAGCGGGTGACGCCCAGGCCGTGCAGCGCTTCGACGCCGTCGGCGAAGCGGACGGCCTCGCGGACCTGACGGACCCAGTAGTCGGGGGTGGTGAGCAGCCCCGGCTCGGCGATCCCGCCGGTCAGGTTCGACACGATCGGGACCTGCGGCTCGGCGAAGGTCAACTTCGCGAGGACGGCGGCGAATTCGGCGAGCATCGGCTCCATCAGGGCCGAGTGGAAGGCGTGCGAGACGGTCAGTCGACGGGCCTTGCGGCCGTCGGCCTTCCAGCGCGCGGCGTACTCCTCGATCGTTTCGACCGGTCCGGAAACCACCACGGAGGTCGGGCCGTTGACGGCCGCGACGTCCAGGCGGCCGCCGATCTCCGAGCGCACCTCGGCCTCGGCGGCCTGCACCGCCAGCATCGCACCGCCGCTCGGCAGCGCCTGCATCAGCCGGCCGCGCGCCGCCACCAGGGCGCACGCGTCCGCCAGCGAGAACACGCCCGCCACATGGGCGGCCGCCACCTCGCCGATCGAGTGCCCGAGCAGCACGTCCGGGACCACGCCCCAGGATTCCAGCAGCCGGAAGGACGCGACCTCGACCGCGAACAGCCCGGCCTGCGCCCACACCGTACGGTCCAGGTCCTCGACGCCGTCGAAAACGACCTCCCGCACCGACCGCCCGAGCCTCCCGTCCAGCTCCGCGCAGACCGCGTCGAACGCCGACGCGAACACCGGGAACGCCTCGTACAACTCCCGGCCCATGCCGACCCGCTGCGCACCCTGACCGGTGAACAGGAACGCCGTCCGCCCCTCCGTCGCGACACCGGTCACGACCCCGCCGGAGGGGCGGCCGTCCGCCAGCGCGACCAGGCCGTCCAGCAGCGCCGCCCGGTCGTCGCCGAGCACCACCGCACGGTGGGCCAGCGCGGCCCGGGAGAGCAGCGTCCCCGCCACCTCCAACGGTGCGAACTCCGGCTTCCCGCCGAGGAATTCGGCCAGTCGACCGGCCTGCGCCGCCAGCGCCTCGGACGATCCGCCCGACACCGGCCACGGCGCCACGCCGTTCAGCGCCGGAGGCTCCTCCACCGGAGCCCCCTCCGCCGAAGCCACCGGCGCCGACTCCAGGATGACGTGGGCGTTGGTACCGCTGATCCCGAAAGAGGACACACCCGCGCGACGCGGACGGTCCGCCTCCGGCCACGGCCGGGCCTCGGTCAGCAGCTCGACCGCGCCGGTCGTCCAGTCGACGTGCGGGGACGGCGCGTCCGCGTGCAGAGTGGCCGGCAGGACGCCCTGCCGCATCGCCTGCACCATCTTGATGACGCCCGCCACACCGGCCGCCGCCTGGGTGTGCCCGATGTTCGACTTGATCGAGCCCAGCCACAGCGGCCGCCCCTCGGGGCGCTCCTGCCCGTAGGTGGCCAGCAGCGCCTGCGCCTCGATCGGGTCGCCCAGGCTGGTTCCGGTGCCGTGCGCCTCGACGGCGTCCACCTCGGTCGCCTCCAGGCGGGCGTTGGCCAGCGCCTGCCGGATCACCCGCTCCTGCGACGGGCCGTTCGGCGCCGTCAGACCGTTCGACGCACCGTCCTGGTTGACCGCGCTCCCCCGGACCACCGCCAGCACCTCGTGCCCGAGCCGCTGCGCGTCCGACAGCCGCTCCAGCACCAGCACGCCGACGCCCTCGCCCCAGCCCGTACCGTCCGCGTCCGCCGCGAAGGCCTTGCAGCGGCCGTCCGCCGCCAGCCCGCCCTGCCGGTTGAAGCTGGCATACCCGCCGGGGGTGGACATCACGGTGGCGCCGCCCGCGAGGGCCAGGTCGCACTCGCCGGAGCGCAGCGCGTGCGCCGCGAGGTGCATGGCCACCAGCGAGGACGAGCAGGCCGTGTCCACGGTGACCGCCGGGCCCTCCAGCCCGAACACGTACGAGAGCCGGCCGGACATCACGCTGGCGGTGGTGCCGGTGGCGATGTGCCCCTCCAGGCCCTCCGGGGAGGCGAGCGCGACCAGGCCGTAGTCCTGGCCGTTGGTGCCCGCGAACACGCCGGTACGGCTGCCGCGCAGCGCGCGCGGGTTCAGGCCGGCGGCCTCGAAGGCCTCCCAGGAGGCCTCCAGCAGCAGGCGCTGCTGCGGGTCCATGGCGGTGGCCTCGCGCGGGCTGATGCCGAAGAACGCCGCGTCGAACTCGTCGGCGTCGTGGAGGAAGCCGCCCTGCCGGGCGTAGTCGTCGTCCTCGTCCTCGGCCCAGCCCCGGTTGGTCGGGAAGTCGCCGACCGCGTCGGTGCGTTCGGCCACCAGCCGCCACAGCTCGGCGGGCGTCCGCACCCCACCGGGGAAGCGGCAGCCCATGCCGACGATGGCGATCGGCTCCTGCGCGCGGTCCTCGATGGTGCGGATCCGGCGGTGCGCCTGGCGGAGCTCGCCCGTCACCCACTTCAGATGGTCGAGCAGCTTCTGGTCATCCGCCATGGATCTTCCCCTTCACGAACGGTGCCTCGACGACGATCAAGCCGGGCCCCCGAATTCCTTCCGGATGAGGTCGAGGACCTCATCGGCGCTGGCGTCGTCCAGCGCGTCGTCCGATTGCGTCTCGCCCGTGCCCGCCAGGCGGGCCAGCAGGCCCTGGAGCCGGGCGGCGACGTCCGCCCGTTCCCGCTCGTCGGCGTCGAGCCGCAGCAGCCTGGCCTCCAGCCGGTCCAGGTCCGCCACCAGGTCGACCGTCCGGTCGGCCTCCTCGGGCAGCAGCAGGCTGCCGAGGTGGGCACCGAGCGCGGTGGGCGTCGGGTGGTCGAACACCAGCGTGGCCGGCAGGTTGAGACCGGTCTCGTGGTGCAGCAGGTTGCGGAACTCCACCGCGATCAGCGAGTCGAACCCGATCGAGCGGAACGCCTGGTCCGGTGCGACGGCCTCGGCGCTGTCGCGGCCGAGGACCGCGGCGGCGCGGGCGCGGACCAGGTCGAGCAGCATCCGCTGCCGCTGCGGGGCGGGCAGCGCCGCCAGTTCCCGGCGCAGCCCGGCGGAGCCGTCGAGCACGACCGTCTCGGCCACCGACGGGACCAGCGCCGCGAACTCCGCCAGGTCGCGCATCAGCGGGTTCGGCCGCGTCCCGGCGAACCGGGGCGCGAAGGTGGGCCAGTCGATGTCCGCGACCACCAGGTTCGGCCGGTCCCCGCCGATCGCCCGGGCCAGCGCCCGGACCGCCGAACGCGGGTCCATCGCCGGGACCCCGCTGCGGCGCAGCCGGTCCGTCACCACCTGACCGGTGGCCATGCCGTCCTGCGCCCACGGGCCCCAGGCCACCGACACGCCGGGCAGGCCCCGGTCGTGCCGGTGCTCCATCCAGGCGTCCAGGAAGGCGTTCGCCGCGGCGTAGTTGCCCTGTCCGGCGCTGCCGACGGTGCCGGCCAGCGAGGAGAACGCCACGAAGAAGTCCAGGTCACCGGTGAGTTCGTCCAGGTGCACCAGGCCGGACGCCTTCGCCGCCAGGACGGTGGCGAACCGCTCCGGGGTGAGGGCGTCGAGCGTGCCGTCGTCCAGGACCCCGGCCGCGTGCACCACGCCGATCAGCGGGGCGTCGGACGGGACCTGCGCCAACACCGCCGCCAGCGCCTCGCGGTCGGCGGCGTCGCAGGCCGCGACGGTCGCCTCGGCGCCCAGTTCGGCGAGTTCGGCGACGAGTTCGGCGACGCCGGGCGCCTCCGGGCCGCGGCGGCCGGTCAGCAGCAGCCGGGTGACGCCGGACTCGGCGAGCCAGCGGGCGACCACCGCGCCCAGCGCGCCGGTTCCGCCGGTGACCAGCACCGTGCCGGGGCCGGACGGCGCCCACGAGGGCTCCGCCGTACCGTCGGTGGCGTCGACCCGGACGAGGCGCCGGACGAGGGCCTCGCCCGCGCCGCGCACCGCGACCTGGTCCTCGCCCGGTGTGCCGCCCAGCACGCCGGCCAGGGTCCGGCCGGCCGCCGCGTCCACGGTCTCCGGCAGGTCGACCAGACCGCCCCAGCGCTGCGGGTGCTCCAGCGCGGCGACCCGGCCGAGGCCCCACACCTGCGCCTGCGCCGGGTCGGCGAGCAGGCCGCCGGGGCCGGTCCGGACGGCGCCGCGGGTGAGCGCCCACAGCGGCGTCTTCAGGTTGGCGTCGCCGAGCGCCTGCACCGTCACCAGGGTGGCGGCCACGGCCGGCGACACGGCGCGGTCGGCGTCCGGGCCGTCGTGGGCGGCGGCCAGCAACACCGCGCCGGCCACGTCGGGCACGCCCTCGACCGCGGCCAGGAGGCGGGCCGCCAGAGCGGCCCGGTCGAGGTCCGCCGGGTCCAGCACGAGGTCGACGGTGCGCGCCCCGGCGGAGCGGATCGCCGTGCGCACGCCCTCGGCCAGGTCCCGGTCGGTCCCGTCGAGGACCAGCACCAGCCAGCTCCCGTCCAGTTCGGGCTCGGCGACCGGGGCCGGGACCGGCTTCCAGGTGACCTCGTAGCGCCAGCTGTCGAGCACCGAGTCCCGGCGGCGCAGTCGGCGCCAGGAGGAGAGCGCGGGCAGGATCTCGCCGAGCACCTCGGACCGCTCGCCGAGGCGCAGCGTGCCCGCCAGTTCGGCCAGGTCCTCGCGCTCGACGGCCTCCCAGAACCGGGACTCCACGGCGTCCCCGGACGGCAGCGGCGCGGGCGCCGGGGTCGGCCAGAACCGCTCGTGGTGGAAGGCGTACGTCGGCAGGTCGACCCGCCGGCCGCGCGGCAGGACCGCCGGCCAGTCCACCTCGGCGCCGGCCGTCCAGAGCCGGGCCAGCGCGTGCAGCGCCGTCCCGGCCTCGTCCCGGTCGCGCCGCATCACGGGGGCGAACACGGCCTCGGCGACGGACTGCTGGGCCAGCGCGCAGAGCACGCCGTCGGGGCCGAGCTCCACGAAGCGGGTCACGCCCTCGCGGTGCAGGGCCTCGACGCCGTCGGCGAAGCGGACGGCCTCACGGACCTGGCGCAGCCAGTAGTCCGGCGTGGACAGCAGGCCGGGCTCGGCGAGTTCGCCGGTCAGGTCGGAGACGACCGGGATGCGCGGCTCGGCGAAGGTCAACCCGCCGAGCACGGCGGCGAATTCGGCGAGCATCGGCTCCATCAGCGCCGAGTGGAAGGCGTGCGAGACGGTGAGCCGGCTGGTCTTGCGGCCCTCGGCCTTCCAGCGGGCCGCGAACTCCTCGACCACCTCGGTCGGGCCCGAAACCACCACGGAGGTCGGGCCGTTGACGGCCGCCACGTCCAGGCGGTCGCCGATCGCGTCGCGCACCTCGGCCTCGGTGGCCTGCACCGCCAGCATCGCCCCACCCTCGGGCAGCGCCTGCATCAGCCGGCCGCGCGCCGCCACCAGGGCGCACGCGTCGGCCAGCGAGAACACGCCCGCCACATGGGCGGCCGCGATCTCACCGATCGAGTGCCCGAGCAGGAACTCCGGTGCCACACCCCAGGATTCGAGCAACCGGAACGACGCCACCTCGACCGCGAACAGCCCGGCCTGCGCCCACACCGTCCGGTCCAGGTCCTCCGCACCCGCGAACACCACGTCCTTCACCGGCCGGTCCAGCAACAGGTCGAACTCCGCGCAGACCGCGTCGAAGGCCTCCGCGAACACCGGCTGCGCGTCGTACAACTCCCGTCCCATGCCTGCGCGCTGGGCGCCCTGGCCGGTGAACAGGAAGGCCAGGCGGCCCTCCCGCACGGTGCCGGTGACCACGTCCGCCGAGAAGGCCGCCGAGGCGAGCGCCCCGGCGCCGGAGCGCAGCGCGTCCCGGTCGGCGCCGAGCACGACGGCGCGGTGCGCCAGCCCGGCCCGTCCGGTCGCCAGCGACCAGGCCGCGTCCACCGGGTCGTGGCCGGGTTCGGCGTCCAGGTGCGCGGCGAGCCGTTGCGCCTGGGCCCGCAGCGATTCGGCGCTCTGCCCGGAGAGCAGCCACGGCAGACCGCCCGCCGGCACGGCGGCCGGGGGCTCCACCGCTTCCGCCGACTCCACCGGGTCCGCCGGGGCGGACTCCAGGATGATGTGGGCGTTGGTGCCGCTGATGCCGAAGGAGGAGACACCGGCCCGGCGCGGCCGGTCCAGCTCGGGCCACGGGCGGGACTCGGTGAGCAGTTCCACCGCGCCCGCCGACCAGTCGACCTGGGGCGACGGCTCACCGACGTGCAGGGTGGCCGGCAGCACGCCGTGCCGCAGCGCCTGCACCATCTTGATCACACCCGCCACACCGGCTGCCGCCTGGGTGTGGCCGATGTTGGACTTGATCGAGCCGAGCCAGAGCGGTTCGCCCGCCCGCTCCCGGCCGTAGGTGGCCAGCAGCGCCTGGGCCTCGATCGGGTCGCCGAGCCTGGTGCCGGTGCCGTGCGCCTCGACGGCGTCCACGTCCGCGGCCGTCAGTCCGGCGTTGGCGAGGGCCTGGCGGATCACCCGCTGCTGGGCGGGGCCGTTCGGGGCGGTGAGGCCGTTGGAGGCGCCGTCCTGGTTGACCGCGCTGCCCCGCACCACCGCCAGCACCCGGTGCCCGTTGCGGCGCGCGTCCGAGAGCCGCTCGACCAGCAGGACGCCGACGCCCTCGCCCCAGCCCGTACCGTCCGCGTCCGCCGCGAAGGCCTTGCAGCGGCCGTCGGCGGCCAGCCCGCCCTGGCGGTCGAACTCGCTGAACACGCCCGGCGTGGACATCACGGTGACACCGCCGGCCAGCGCCAGTTCGCACTCGCCCCGGCGCAGCGCCTGCGCCGCGAGGTGCAGGGCCACCAGCGAGGCGGAGCAGGCCGTGTCCACGGTCAGCGCCGGTCCTTCGAGGCCGAAGGCGTACGCCACCCGGCCGGAGAGCACCGCCGCCGCGTTGCCGGTGGCGACGTGCCCCTCGACCTTGTCCTCGGCGGCGGCGAGCAGCGTCGGGTAGTCCTGGCCGTTGGTGCCCGCGAAGACGCCGACGGACCGGCCCCGCGCGGACCGCGGGTCCATTCCGGCGGACTCGAAGGTCTCCCAGACCGTCTCCAGCAGCAGGCGCTGCTGGGGGTCCATCGCCAGCGCCTCGCGCGGCGAGATGCCGAACAGCGTGGCGTCGAACTCCGCGACGCCGTCGAGGAAGCCGCCGACGGCCGCGTACGAGCCCGACCGGTCGGCGAGGTCCCACCCGCGGTCGGCGGGGAAGCCGGTCATCGCGTCCCCGTTGCCGGAGAGCAGCGCCCACAGGGCCTCCGGCGTCCGGGCGCCGCCCGGGAACCGGCAGGCCATACCGACGATCGCGATCGGCTCGTCCTCGGCGGCGACGGACGCGGTGTCCGGCGCCGGCACCGGGTCGGCCGCACCGTACAGCTCCGCGAACAGGAACTCGCCCAGGGCGATCGGCGTCGGGTGGTCGAAGACCAGGGTGGCCGGCAGCCGGAGGCCGGTGCGGGCACCGATCAGGTTGCGGAACGCCACCGCGGTCAGCGAGTCGAAGCCGATGTCGCGGAAGGCCCGGCCCGGTTCGACGCTCGCGCTCGACGCGTGCCCCAGCACCGCGGCCGCGCAGCTGCGGATCAGGTCCAGCAGCGCCCGGTCGCGCTGAGCGGGGGGCAGCTCCGCGAGCCCCTGCGCCCCGGTCGCTTCCGCCCCGGCGTCGCCGGCCCGGCCGGCCCGGTCGGCCCGGTCGGCCCGGCCCGCTTCGGGCAGCTCGGCCAGCAGCGGGCTGGTCCTGGCCCCGGCGAAGGCGGGCAGCATCCGCGCCCAGTCGACGTCGGCGATCGCCACGAGGTCCTCGCCGTGGTCGACGGCCCTGGCCATCGCCTCCATCGCCAGTCGTGCGTCCATCGGCGTCAGTCCGGCGCGCCGGACCCGGTCGGCCACCACGTCCTCGGTGGCCATGCCCTGCTCCGCCCAGGCGCCCCAGGCGATCGAGAGTCCGGCGAGACCGCGGTCGCGGCGCCGCTGGATCCAGGCGTCCAGGAAGGCGTTCGCCGCCGCGTAGTTGCCCTGCCCGGCACTGCCCAGAGTGCCCGCCAGCGAGGAGAACACCACGAACAGGTCCAACTCCAGCCCGGCCGTCAGCTCGTCCAGGTGCAACAACCCGCCGACCTTGCCCGCGAAGACCGTCTCGAAACGCTCCGCCGACTGCGCGTCCAGCATCCCGTCGTCCACCACACCCGCGGTGTGCACCACACCGCTCAGCGGCAACTCGGCCGGAATCCCCGCCAGCAGCGCCACCACCGACTCCCGGTCCGCCACATCACAGGCCACGACCGTCACCCGGACACCCAGGCCCGTCAGTTCGGCCACCAGCTCACCCGCGCCCGGCGTCTCGACACCACGACGACCGGTCAGCACCAGATGCGGCACACCACGCCCGGCCAGCCAACGAGCCACCGACGCACCCAACGCCCCCAGACCACCGGTCACCAGCACCGTCCCGGACGGCGTCCACCCGTCGACCCGGCCGACGGGCTGGACGGCCCGGACGAACCTGCGGCCGTAGACACCCGAAGAACGCACCGCCACCTGATCCTCGGCACCACCCAGCACCGCCGCCAGCCGACGACCGACCCGCTCGTC
>NZ_JBVJBI010000035.1:0-91098 GCF_055589745.1 Kitasatospora sp. NPDC041917
TGGAAGATGAAGCCGATGTGGTCGCGGCGCAGCTGGGTGAGCTGCTTGTCCTTGAGGCCGACGAGCTCGGTGTCGCCGATGGTGGAGGAGCCGGACGTGACGGTGTCCAGGCCGGCCATGCAGTGCATGAGGGTGGACTTGCCGGAGCCGGACGGGCCCATGATGGCGGTGAACTCGCCCTGGGGGAAGGTGACGCTGACGTTGTCGAGGGCGACGACGCGGGTCTCCCCCTCCCCGTAGACCTTGTTCAGGCTGGTGGCTCGGGCGGCCGCCCGCCCGGTGTGGACGGCGGTTGCGGGGAACGTCACGTGGACTCCTCGAACGGATTAACGGAATGTTTAACTCCGTGACATCATCCCAAGCTGTTCGAACGCGATGTGTATGCCGCGCGGACGGTCGGCCCCCGCCCACCCGGCGGGGTGGCGGGGGCGATCTCCTCCTCAGGTATGACGCCGGCCCCTGAGGGATCTGGTCCCGGCCGACTACTCGACCGCCACGCCGAAGGCCGCCGCCAGCCCGGCCAGACCGTTCGTCACCACCCGCCCGGACGGGCTGAACTCCCAGCCGCCGGCGCCCCGGCGGAACGCCCCGAGCAGCATCGCGGTGTCCGGCACCCCGCCGGTCGGTCCCGCCCAGGCGTCCGGACCGCCCGCGCCCGGCCCGTACGCGGCGGCGAGAGCCAGCCCGTGCACGTAGCCGAGCGGCAGCGCCGGGTGCTCCTCCTCCTCGGTGGACACGGCGACCACCACCTCCTCGACGGCGGCCGGCAGTCGGTGCAGGTCCAGCGCCAGCCGGGCCGCCCGGGTCGGCTCGCCCGGCACCGAGCGGGTCGGATGCAGCCGGACGGAACCGTCCGGGTCCTGCGGGCTGTTGAAGAACACGAAGTGCTCGTCGCTCAGCACCCGGCCGCCCGCGCACAGGAAGGCGGTGACGTCCAGCTCCACCGCGTCCCCGCCGGCCGTCCGGCTCTGCCAGCTCACCGTGAGGGCGGTCTCGCCCGCCCCCTCGGGACCGCCGTTCGCGGCGGTGGTGGCGGTGGCAGCGGCGGCGCCGGCATCCCCGGACCCGCCGCCGAGCCGGCCGCGCAGACCCTGCTCGGCGAGCAGGACGACCAGCTCCGGACCGCTCACCAGCGTCAGCGGCTTGCCCTCGATGTAGCTGTACGAGCCGCGGCCGAAGCCCGCGGTGGTGACCAGGATGCCCTTGTTCGCGCCGTGGTGGCGGACGGTGGACTCCAGGTCGCGCACCGCCGTCGGCGGGACGGTCTTCTTGTAGCGCTTCGCCTGGATCACGATCTTGCCGCCGGTCACCGGGTCCAGGTCCTCCGCCACCACGTCCACCCCGACGTCGCCGCTGCGGGCCGTGGTCATCACCCGGAAGCCGCGCAGCCGGAACAGCTCGGCGATCAGGTCCTCGAACTCCAGCGGGTCCATCTCGAACAGGTCCGGCTCGTCCTCGCCGCCGTGCCCGGCCAGGCTCCCGCCGACGCTCTCCGGTCGCCGGTCCGGGCGCACCTCGTCCAGCCGCTCCGGGCGCGCCGACAGCCGGCCGCCCAGGCCCTGGAAGCACTCCAACGGATCCACCCGGTCCAGTGCCAGGCCGGCGAAGCCGGCCCGGGTCGAGGTCAGGGTGGACAGGAAGCGCTCGGCCTCCCGGCCGGTCGCCGGGTCGATGCCGAGGACGAAGCCGTTCAGCACCACCGAGTCCAGCAGCCCGTCCCGGTCCGCCCGGAACAGCTCCGCCGCCACCCGCAGTGCCGACTGCGCCAGCACCTGCCGGTACAGCGCCTTGCGCTCCGTCGCCGGGCGGGCCACCTCGGCCTCGCGGTCGTCCGACTTCACGTACCGCACCCGGGCGGCGGCCGGCACCACGTCCGGCCCGGGCAGCTCCCAGTCCACCACCAACTGCCGGCTCCCGGCGTCGAACGCCGCCACCAGCCGGTGCGGGAAGCCCTCCGGCCAGGCCGCCGAGGCGTACAGGCCCGCGGTGAAGTACTCCTGCACCGCCTCCGGCTCACCCGCCCGCAGCCGGCGCAGCAACTCCTCGGTCCGCGCGGCCAGCTCCTCCTGCTGCCGGCGGGACTGCTCGGCCCAGGCCAGGTACTCCTGGTGGTACCCGGCCAGCCGCTGCTGCCGGTCCGCCTCCCGGGCCTGGGCGGCGTACCAGTCCTGCTCGAACCGGGCCCGGGCCTGGGCCAGGTACTGCTCGTACTGCTGCCGCACCCCCGGGTTGCGGGCCTGGACCGGGTCCGGCGGCGGCACGAAGTACCGGGCCGAGGACTGGTCCGGCATCGGCACCGGCTCGCCCAGCGGACCAGGATCGAACGGCGGCACCGCCGGCGGCGCCAGCAGGGCCTGCGGGCCGAAGGCCGGCGCGGCCAGCCCGGCGGCCAGCAGCCCCCTCAACTCCTCGACCCGGGCGTCCAGTTCGGCCGTCCGCCGGGCCACCTCCGCCTCCCGCGACTGCTGGTGGGCGCGCAGCGCCTCGCGCTCGTCGCGGGCCGCCGCCTTCTGCGTCTCGCGCTGCTCCCGCTCCCGGCGGCGCAGTTCCGCCGCCTCGGCGCGCCACCGGGCCTCCTCCCGGCGCTGCTGCTGTCGCTGCGCCTCCGCCCAGATCGCCAGCACCCCGCTGCTCCGCCGCCCCGACACCGTCCGTCCACCCCATTCGCCTCGCGCCGACCGGCCGCCGCGGCACCGCCTCCCGGCTGCGCCGCCGACCGCGCCCGCAACAATAGAACGTGAACACCCCGCCGGGCCAAGCGCCGGTGACCTGCGGGGCTTTCGGGCGGGGCGACGGCGCCGGAGGGCGTGGCGGCCGAGGTGGCGGAAGCCGACGCGGGCCTGTCCGGCGGTGTGTCGCCGGACAGGCCCACGGGCTCCCGCGCCGTGCTGTCGCGGGGTCAGGAGGAGACGGCGTCGGCCTTCTGGATGGTCGCCCCGAGGTCGCACCAGGTGGTCGAGGTGCCGCCGGACTCGACGCGGTTGCCGTAGTGGGTGTAGTTGCCGTAGCCCGGCTTGTAACAGACGATCCGGCCGGTGAAGGCCGAGCCGACGCAGCGGATCGAGGCGCCCGCGTGGCCGCCGCTGCCGGTGAAGTAGGACGGCGCGTTGCAGCTCAACGCGGTCGTGGTGGCCGAGGCCGGGCCGGCGGCCAGGAGCAGGCCCGAGGCGGCGAGGGCGAGAGCGCCGGTGGTGGCGGCGGCACGCTGGAGAATGCGCATGGCTGTTCCCTTCCCGAGGGGGATCGTTCGTGAGGGATTCACTGACGAGGACGCTAGCCGTGCGTTTTGACGGGGTCACGTCGACCCGAGGGCCCGTCGAGCGGGGTTCGAGCGGAGGTCCGGCCGCCGCCCGCCCGCCAGGGCCCGGAGGCTCCGCGGGAGCGGCCGGCCTGTCGGTGGCACCGGGTAGTCTCGACGGCTACCGACGGCAAGGAGAGACGTGACGATCCCCCCGCAGCACCCGGAGCCCCAGGGCCGCCCCGCCGGCTGGATCTCCACCGGCCTGAGCTGGCAGGACGGCCGCGCCCTGCTCGGGGCCGTGTGCGGAGCCCGGGTGTACGAGCGCGAGGTGGCGCCGGGGGCGGAGGTCGGCTGGCTGCTGGGCGGCCCGCGCCGCTGCGTCGGGGCCTGGCTGGCGGGGGCGACGGAGCGCACGCCCTGCCCGCACCACGCGGTGATCGATCCGGCCGGCGGGGCGACCCAGTGCCCGGCGTGCCAGAGCGTGGACCGCGGCCTCGCCCTGGCCCGGGACCAGATCCTCGACGACGGCCGCACCTACCTGCTCTACCTCGCCTGGTTCGGCGAGGGTCTGCTCAAGGTCGGCCTCACCGCCGAGCAGCGCGGCGACAGCCGGCTGCTCGAACAGGGCGCGTTGGCCTACGCGTTCACCGTCCGCGGTGCCCTGCCGGCGGTCCGGCGCGCCGAACTCACCGTCGCCGCCTCGGGCCTGGCCCGCGAGCGGTACAAGTCCCGCCTCAAGACCGAGCACTGGTGGTCGCACGGGGACGCCCCGTACCGCCGTACGGTGCTCGCCGAGGCCCGCGCCCAGGCGCACCGGCTGCTGGACGGCCATGCCGTGGAGCTGCTCGCCGACCGCCCGGTGGTCGACCACGTCGAGCGCTACGGCCTGGCCGGCGGCGCCCCGGAGGTGTACCGGGAGATCGTCGGGCTGGCCGACGGCGCGGTCGTCGCGGGCCGGCTCCGGCCGCCGGTGGGCCGGCACCTCTTCCTCGACCAGGCGGACGGCTCCGGCCCGCTGCTGCTGGACACCCGGCTGCTCACCGGCTGGACGCTCGGCCCGGTCACCGGCCGCGGTTCCACGGGCCTGACCCTGCGCGAGCGACTGCGTCCGCCGGAGCCGGACACCCAGGAGGCGCTGTTCTGAGAGCGTTCGCGGAACCGTTCCGACCAGTATGGTTGCGTAATAAAACCGCAAGGGCCTGACCTCGGCCTTGCGGTTTTAATTTGCTACCACTTTGGAGGCGAAGACGAGGGGCGCGGTGCAGACCGGCGCCCGCGAGCGGGCGCCGGCCGGTCGGTCAGCCGCTGATCAGGGCCAGGAGCTGGTTCGCGAGTCCCAGCGCCGGGGCGGCCGCCTCGCCGACGCTCTGGGCCAGGCCGGCCAGCAGCAGCAGGGTGTTGCGCCGGCGGCCCGGCTCCTCGGCGGCGGGGCTGGTCAGCACCGGCAGGGCCTCGGCGAGGCTCTGCCGGTCCGCCTCGTGGAGCCGGCCGTCCCGGGCCAGCTCGGTGACCACGGCGGCGAGCCGGGCGAACAGCGCGGCGACCTCCGGCGGCAGGGCCTGGTCGGCGGCCGGGCCGTTGTTGTGCTGGATGCCGACGTTGTTGCTGCCGCCGTGGATGGTGACCCGGTCGCCGTACTGGACGTTCGGGCGCTCGTTCTCGCTCACTTGCTGACTCCCGTGTTTCCCTGGCCGCCGTAGATGTTGACGCTGTCGCCGAACTGGTACTGCCGCAGGTCCACGCTGATGCTCTGGACGACCTGCTGGAACTCGGCCTGCGGGTTCTCGATCGCGCGGGTGATGACGGCCTGCAGCTCGAACGCCGGCTGCGCGGTGTGCCAGGCCAGCACCGCGGTCGGCGGGCCCGCCGTGTCCACGGCCAGCACGTACAGGTCGGGCCGGCGCAGCACCGGCCAGGTGAAGATCAGGAAGTAGACCGCCACGAGGATCAACGCGCCGACGACCATCCCGCCGGACCCGGAGTCCGAGGACGAGCCGCCGGTGGCCTGCGAGATCACGAACACGGGCACGAAGACGACCAGGGCGAAGGCGAGCAGCCGCAGGAGCGCGCGGCGCCGGCCGGGCACGATCAGGGCGGTGCCGACCCTGGCCACGTTGGCAAGCGGGTACGCCGCCTGCCCGATCCAGAGGATGCGGTTGGTGACCGCGATCCGGGTGGTGGTCGGGGCACCGGTGGAACCGCTCGCGAAGGCCGGCGGCGGTGCGGTGGGCGGTGGCGGCCCGAACGGGGCCGGTGTCGGCGGCCCGCCGGGCGGCGGCGGAACGAACGGGAAGGAGCCGGTCTGGCCGGCCCGGGTCGAATCGGCAGGATCGGTCGGCTGCATGGCCATGTCCCCCAAGACTGTCGTGCAGGGGAGGACAATGTGCCAGCATGTTCCGGGTCTGCACAAGTTCATTGTCGTGCCCGATAACTGACATATCGTCGGTTCGTATGCCCAGCCGACTGCCGACTGCCGACTGCCGACCGCGGGCCGTCAGCTCAGCTTGCCGCGCAGCACGCCCGGGCCGGAGCGGGCCCGGCGGGACAGCGGCGGGCGGGACGGGCGGACGTCGGCGCGGGCCGGCTGCTCGGCCGCCTCCGCGGCCCGCCCGGCCAGCGCGGCCCGGGCGGCGGCCAGTGCGACCCGGGCGAGCAGCGGGTCCTCCCGGACACCGGCCGCGTGCTTGGCGCTCTGGCAGGCGGCGCACCAGACCGGCGAGGCCGGCCCGTCCGGGTACACCATCTCCTCGGGCGGCAGATAGTGCCCACCGCACTCGACGCACTCGAAGACGAACCTCATCCGACGATCACCGTCCCGGATCCGTGGCACCGACCGCAGGGCGACCAGAACGTGTGGACGCTGGGCACCATGCTTCCTTCCTCGTCCAGTTCGACCGTTGCCTCGGTCTTCTGGGTCCCCCCGGACCCGCCGCAACCGGAACAGGACTGAACCTCGGGCATATGCCGTCCTTCCGTGGCGGAGCACCACCGTAGCGCGATTCTCCGTCAGGAAGCACCGCCCGCCGGGATCCGCCACCCGTACGGGTAGCGCGAACCACCGCCGCACGCCCCGCGGCAAACAGTGTCGGCCCCCGCCTGAGCACCAGAACGGGGGCCGACCGCAGGAGGGGAGTCGTCAGCCGCGGGCGGCCCGCAGGAACTCCCGGTTCATCGCCGCGATGCTGGGCAGCGGGATGCCCTTGGGGCAGGCGGTGGCGCACTCGCCGGTGTTGGTGCAGCCGCCGAAGCCCTCGGCGTCCATGGCCGAGACCATGTTCCGCACCCGGGCGGCCCGTTCCGGCGCGCCCTGCGGCAGCACGTTGAGGTGCACCACCTTGGCGGAGGTGAAGAGCATCGCCGAGCCGTTCGGGCAGGCCGCCACACAGGCGCCGCAGCCGATGCACTCGGCGTGCTCGAAGGCGGTGTCGGCGACCTCCTTGGGGACGGGTGTGGCGTGCGCCTCGGGGGCGCTGCCGGTGGGGGCGGTGATGTAGCCGCCGGAGCCGATGATCCGGTCGAAGGCCGAGCGGTCCACCACCAGGTCCTTGACCACCGGGAAGGCCGCCGCCCGCCAGGGCTCGACGTCGATGGTGTCGCCGTCCTGGAAGTGCCGCATGTGCAGCTGGCAGGTGGTGGTGCGCTCGGGTCCGTGCGCCCGGCCGTTGATGACCATGCCGCAGGCGCCGCAGATGCCCTCGCGGCAGTCGTGGTCGAAGGCGACCGGCTGGTCGCCGCGGGTGATCAGTTCTTCGTTGAGGGTGTCCAGCATCTCCAGGAAGGACATGTCCGGGCTGATCCCGCTGACCTGGTAGGTGGTCATCGAGCCGGGTGCGTCCGGGCCGGCCTGGCGCCAGATGCGCAGGGTGAGGTTCACGCGTAGCTCCGCTGGGTGGGGTGGACGTGCTCGAAGTCGAGTTCCTCGCGGTGGAGGACGGGTGCCGCGCCGGTGGCGGTGAACTCCCAGGCGGCGGCGTAGGAGAAGTCCTCGTCGCGGCGGGCGGCCTCGCCGTCGGGGGTCTGGCTCTCGGTGCGGAAGTGGCCGCCGCAGGATTCGGCGCGGTGCAGTGCGTCCAGGCACATCAGTTCGGCCAGTTCGAAGTAGTCGACGAGCCGGTTGGCCTTCTCCAGCGACTGGTTGAGCTCCTGCCCGGTGCCGGGCACCTTGATCCGGCGCCAGAACTCCTCGCGCAGCCGCGGGATCCGCTCCAGCGCCCGCCGCAGTCCGGCCTCGTCGCGGGCCATCCCGCACTCGTTCCAGAGCAGTTCGCCGAGTTCGCGGTGGAAGGAGTCCGGGGTGCGGTCGCCGTCCACCGCGAGGATCAGGTTGAGCCGGTCCTCGACCTCGGCCTCCACCTCGGCGAGCACCGGGTGGTCGGAGGGTACGGCGGGCAGCGGGTGGCGGGCCAGGTAGTCGTTGATGGTCGTCGGCAGCACGAAGTAGCCGTCGGCCAGGCCCTGCATCAGGGCGCTGGCGCCGAGCCGGTTGGCGCCGTGGTCGGAGAAGTTGGCCTCCCCGATCGCGAACAGGCCGGGGACGGTGGTCTGCAGGTCGTAGTCGACCCAGAGCCCGCCCATCGTGTAGTGGATCGCCGGGTAGATCCGCATCGGCACCCGGTACGGGTCCTCGGCGGTGATCCGCTCGTACATCTCGAAGAGGTTGCCGTACCTGGCCTCGACGGCGTCCCGGCCCATCCGACGGATCGCGTCGGCGAAGTCCAGGTAGACGCCCTGGCCGCCGGGCCCGACGCCGCGGCCCTCGTCGCAGACGTTCTTGGCGGCCCGGGAGGCGATGTCGCGGGGCACCAGGTTGCCGAACGACGGGTAGATCCGCTCCAGGTAGTAGTCCCGCTCCTCCTCGGGGATCTCGGCCGGCGGCCGGGTGTCGCCCTGCGCCTTGGGCACCCAGATCCGGCCGTCGTTGCGCAGCGACTCGCTCATCAGGGTGAGCTTGGACTGGTGGTCGCCGGAGCGCGGGATGCAGGTCGGGTGGATCTGGGTGAAGCACGGGTTGGCGAAGTACGCGCCGCGCCGGTGCGCCCGCCAGATCGCGGTGGTGTTGGAGTTCTTGGCGTTGGTGGAGAGGTAGAACACGTTGCCGTAGCCGCCGCTGGCGAGCACCACGGCGTCCGCGGTGTAGCTGCGGATCTCGCCGGTGACGAGGTCGCGGGCGACGATGCCGCGGGCCCGGCCGTCGACCACCAGCAGGTCGAGCATCTCGGTGCGCGGGTGCAGTTCCACGTTCCCGGCGGCGATCTGCCGGGAGAGCGCCTGGTAGGCGCCGAGCAGCAGCTGCTGGCCGGTCTGGCCGCGGGCGTAGAAGGTCCGGGAGACCTGCACGCCGCCGAAGGACCGGGTGTCGAGCAGGCCGCCGTACTCGCGGGCGAAGGGCACGCCCTGGGCCACGCACTGGTCGATGATCTCCACCGACACCTGGGCCAGCCGGTGCACGTTGGACTCGCGGGCGCGGAAGTCGCCGCCCTTGACGGTGTCGTAGAACAGCCGGCGGATCGAGTCGCCGTCGTTGCGGTAGTTCTTGGCCGCGTTGATGCCGCCCTGGGCGGCGATCGAGTGGGCGCGCCTGGGGGAGTCCTGGAAGCAGAACTGGACGACGTGGTAGCCCTGTTCGGCCAGGGTGGCGCCGGCCGCGCCGCCGGCCAGGCCGGTGCCGACCACGATCACGGTGTGCTTGCGCCGGTTGGCCGGGTTGACCAGTTTGGCGTCGAACCGCCGCTGGTCCCAGCGCTGTTCGATCGGGCCGGCGGGGGCCCTGGTGTCGGCGACCGGCTCGCCGAGGGTGTACTCCAGGTAGCTCATGTCAGCACTGCTCACTTCACCACTGCTCACTTCACGACTCCGGTCATCACGGCCACGGGGACGGACAGGAACCCGGCCGTCAGCACCAGGGCCAGGCCGTTCGCGATCAGCTTGAGCGCCCGGTCGCGGCGGGCGTTGTTGGCGCCGAGGGTCTGTGCGGCGCTCCAGAACCCGTGTCGGACGTGCAGGCCGACGGCCAGCATCGCGACGACGTAGAACACGTCGACGTACCAGCGGCCGAAGGAGGCCACGATGTTCTGGTACGGGTGGCCGTGCTCGGCGGCCGGGTTCACGGTCAGCGTGGTGAGGTCCAGGACGTGCCAGACGATGAACAGCGCCAGGATCACCCCGCCCCAGCGCATGGTCCTCGTCGCGTAGCTCGCCCGGCGGCGCTTGTGCACGTACCGGCTCGGGCGGGCGGCCAGGTCGCGGCGGCTGAGCTGGTACGCGGAGACGCCGTGCAGCACCACGGCGGCCAGCAGGCCGGCCCGGGCGATCCACAGGAACCACTCGTGGCCCAGGAAGGGCTGCCCGATGGTGCGCAGCCAGGCCGCGTAGCCGTTGATGTCGTCCGGGCCGAAGAACACCTTGAGGTTCCCCAGCATGTGTGCGACCAGGTACAGCAGCATGGCCAGTCCGGTGACGGCCATGACCGCCTTCTTGCCGACGGTCGACCGCCACAGGGTCGCCAGGGTGGACGGGTGCCGGGCCGTCCGAGTCGCGGTTGTCATGGCTGCAACGGTAGGGACGGTGGGTCGGGTGCGTCCAAGACATGATGCGGCTCGTGACGATAGGCACTGGCTATCGGTGCGGCCTATCCTGGCCCTGTGCAGCTCCAGCAACTCCGCTACTTCCTGGCCGTCGCCGAGACCCGGCACTTCACCCGGGCCGCCGAGGCGGCACACGTCGCCCAGCCGTCGCTCTCGCAGCAGATCCGTTCGCTGGAGCGGGAGTTGGGTGCCGAACTGTTCCACCGCACCCGGGGCAACATCGCGCTGACCGACGCCGGGGACGCCCTGCTGCCGCTGGCCCGGCGCATCCTCGCGGACACCGAGAGCGCCCGGCTGGCCGTGCAGGAGACGGTCCAGCTGCGCCGCGGCCGGGTCCGGCTGGGCGCGCCGCCGAGCCTGTGCACCAGCCTGGTGCCGGACGTGCTGCGGGTCTTCCGGGACCGCTACCCGGGGGTGACGCTGGTGGTCCGGGAGGGCGGCTCGCGCGATCTGGTCGGCTGGCTGGCGGCGGGGGAGCTGGACCTCGCGCTGATCATCACCCGGCCGGGCGGGGAACAGGAGCCCGCGCCGGCGGTCACCGAACTGCTGCACGAGGAACTGGTGCTGGTCGCCGCCGAGGGGCGGGCCCGGCGCAAGGTCCGGGTGACGGAGCTGAAGGACCGGCCGCTGGTGATGTTCCGGGAGGGCTACGACGTCCGGGAGGCGACCCTGGCGGCCTGCCGGGCGGCCGGGTTCGAGCCGCGGTTCGCGGTGGAGGGCGGCGAGATGGACGCGGTGCTGGGCTTCGTCCGGGCCGGGCTCGGGCCCGCCGTCGTCCCCGGCATGGTGGCCGCCCGCTCCGGCCTCGCGGTGACCGCGTTCGCCGGGCCCGGCCTCGGCCGCACCATCGCCGTCGCGCACGGCCACGAGGTGCCGCCCACCCGCGCGGCGGAGGCCCTGCGGGAGACCCTGTTGGCGCACCTGCGCGACGCCGCACGCGACGGCGAACTGCCGCCGGGCACCCGGCTGTTGCTGCCGTGAGCCCCGTCGCGAGGCGGAGGACGGGGGTCGGGGGCGGGTAGCCGGAGGACGGCCTGCCGCGCGGAGGGGGCGGGGCGCTCCCGTCAGCGGATCCGGCGGGCGACGGGCCCGCTACGCGGCGGGCGGGGTTCCGCCCGAGCGCAGCGTGAGCAGGGTGATCTCGCTCGGGGCGAAGACCCGGAAGGGCGGGCCCCAGAAGCCGGTGCCGCGGCTGGTGTAGAGCTGGGTCCGCTCCCCGTGCCGGCTCAGGCCGTGCACCACCGGCTGATCGATGCGGACGAGGAAGTTGAACGGCCAGATCTGGCCGCCGTGGGTGTGCCCGGAGACCTGCAGGTCGATGCCGGCGGCAGCGGCCTGCGGGACGTACTTGGGCTGGTGGGCGACGAGCAGGACCGGCAGGGCCGGGTCCGCCCCCGCCAGTGCGCCGAGCAGGTTCGCGCGGTGTCCGGCCAGGCCGGAGGACTCCGCGGTCACGTCGTCCACGCCGGCGAGCACGAGGGCGTCCCCGCCGCGCTCCACCACCACGTGGCGGTTGTGCAGCGGCTCCCAGCCCAGGTCCGCCATCCGGTCCAGCCAGCCCTGGGCCTCGCTGCCGTACTCGTGGTTCCCCGTGACGTAGACCCTGGCCAGCCGCGACCGGATCGTCCCGAGCGGCGCGGACTGCTCCCGGCGCTGGGCGGGGGTGCCGTCGGCGATGTCGCCGGCGTGGACCACGACGTCCGCGTCGAGCGCGTTGACCGCCTCGGTGACCCGCGCCGACCAGCCCGCCCGGTCGATCGGCCCGTAGTGGGTGTCGGCCAGCACCACGACCCGGGTCCCGTCCAGACCGGCGCCGAGCCGCGGGACGCGCACGTCCACCCGCTTCACCCGGGGCACGCGCATCGCCTCGTGGTGCCCCCAGCCCAGCAGCCCGGCCGAGACCAGGGCGACGGCCACGGCCACCGCCCTGGCCCGGTCGGTGCCGCCGACGTCGAGCCCGACGAGCACCAGGTTCACCGCGCCGCCCAGCACCGACCAGGTGAACAGCACCCAGATCATCCCGAGGCTGGTGTCCGCGACGCGGGCGGCCCGGTCGCTGCGCCGCCGCCCGTGGCCCGCGACCATCAGGAAGGGGAAGGAGACCAGCCAGCCGGCGAGGACGACCGTGCCGGCCAGGAAGACCGGGAACGGCCAGTCGGCGCCGGAGGCGAACAGCGTCCACCAGGGCGGCAGGCACAGGAGGACGAGGACGAGCACGAGGACCGTCAGCCGCCGGACCAGGGAACGCCGGCGCCGCGCACCCCCGCCCGGGGCCTCCGTGCCCGCGGCGGGCCGGGGAGCGGCCACGACGGTCTCCGGGCCCTCGCGGTCCGCCGACCGGTGTCCCGACTCCAACTCCATGGATTCGCCTGCTGTCACCGCGTTGCCCTCACATCCGCTGCCGTGCCCTCGCTCCCCATCATCCGGCAGACCGTTGCCGCCGGGCCCGCCCGGGGGCCGCCCTCGTCAGCCGGTCCGTGAAACCCCGGACCGGGCCCGGGCCTCAGCCGCCGCCGTAGGTGGACTGGGTGACCGCGAAGACGTTGCGTCCGCCCGTGGTCTCCTGCAGCGACCACAGCAGGTCGGGCTCGGTGGCGTCCTCCCAGTACGAGAGGCTCTCGCCGCCGCCCACCCAGGCGAAGGTCGAGGGGCCGGCGGTCGGGGTCCAGTAGTAGAGCTTCTTCTGCCCCGAGGAGTTGAACCACCAGCGGCCGTTGTGGGAGGCCACGCCGTTGAGGTTGTACCAGGGCAGTTGGAGGGCCTGGCCGGCGGTCGTCGTCGCGGCGAACGTCGTCGCCCCGGGGGCGAAGGGGAAGCGGACGGCCCTCGGCGGGCGGTTGGGGTAGTCGACGCAGTCCGCCTGGCAGGTGTACTCCGTCATCACGATCGACTTGCTGACCCGGTCGAGGGAGATCGACGACCACACCAGTTTGGGTCCGGTGGCGGTCTGCGCGGTGACCGTGCCGATCTGGGGCAGCACGTACGCGTAGTTGTGGGCGTAGTAGACGGAGCCGGACTGGCGGCCGATCCGGTCGGCGGTGCCGCCGGTGTCGGTGTTGAGGATCTTGCGCATGTCGAAGACGCGCATGCCGCGGCCGGTGTCGGCGACGTAGAGGTAGTCGCCGTACCAGGAGACGCCGCCGGCGTGGATCGGGATGTCCTTGAAGTCCGGCGCGGCCGCGGTTCCGGTCGGCTCCACCAGGAGGATCTTGCGGTACTTGTTGGGGTAGGTGGCGTCCCAGTCGGCCAGGGTGATCCGGCTGCGCTGCTGGGCGCCGTCGCAGCCGTCCTTGGTGTACCAGCTCACCAGCACGAGCTGGTGGCCGTCGTAGTTGCCGCTGTTCGCCGTCCCCACGGCGTCCCGGCTCGTGGTGATGCCCTGGGGGAAGCTCTGGCAGTCGGAGTTGTCGCCGTCGTCGAACCGGAAGCCGGTGGACAGGCCGGCCACGGAGAAGGACGCGGGGAGCGGCTGCCGGTCGTGGTTCGCGTTCTCCATCACCGTGTGCACGGCGGAGGTCCCCAGCGTCGTGGCGAGCGCCGAGTTGAGTGTGTCGTACTGGTGGTAGTCCGAGGTGAGGGTGTAGCCGGACGCGGTCAGGGCCGTCGGCGCCGCAGCGGCCGCCGCCGGCGAGGCGCCGGCGATCGTGCCGGTGACGAGCAGTCCGGCCGCGAGCAGCGCTCGTGCCGCTGTTCTGACGTGACGGAACATCAAGGTGAGCCCTCCGTGCGAAATGGATCAACGGGGCCACACACGGTAGGGCGCGTTGAGCATGTCCGCAACACCCCGAGGAGGGCCGACGCGGACCCCGGAACAGCCGCCGGCGCGGGCAGGAGCCGACACGGCGCCCGGCCCTTCGCCCCGGCCCCGGCGCGTCCTCCCCGGGTGCGCACACGGCGAAGGCCCGGGGCTGCGGGCCCCGAGCCTTCGTGGTGCGCGCGCGGTCAGGCCGGCAGTGCGGCCTCGATCGCGGTGATCAGCTCCGGCGCCTCCGGGTCGACCGGGGGGCGCAGGCGCGCGACGACGGTGCCGTCCGGGGAGATCAGGAACTTCTCGAAGTTCCAGGAGACGTCCCCGGCCTGGCCGTCGGCGTCGGCGACCCCGGTGAGCTTGGCGTACAGCGGGTGGCGGTCCTCGCCGTTGACGTCGATCTTCTCGAACAGCGGGAAGGTCACGCCGTAGGTGGTGGAACAGAAGGTGCGGATCTCCTCGGCGCTGCCCGGCTCCTGCCCGGCGAACTGGTTGCAGGGGAAGCCCAGCACGGTGAACCCGCGCCCGGCGTACCGCTTCTGGAGCCGCTCCAGGCCCTCGTACTGCGGGGTCAGGCCGCACCGGGAGGCGACGTTGACGATGAGCAGCGCCTTGCCCTTGTGGTCGGCCAGCGAGGTGGCCGCGCCGTCGAGGGTGCGCAGCGGGATGTCGTACAGGCTCACGGGAGTGGTCCTTTCGGGGAGTCGTCGGGCCGGGCCTCTTCCGGGGCCACGGTAGCGGCCGTGACCTGATCAACCGCGGTCGGCGTGCCGGTGTTCCGGGTGCGGGGGCGCGTGGGGGCGTGCGGAGCGGCTCGTCCGCCCCCGCGCGACCGGCCGCGGCGCGTTCGGAGCGGGCCGAGCGTGCGTTCAGAGCGCCAGCGGCCTGATGGCCGTCGGGGCGTGCTCCGGGAGGGTGGCCGTCTCCTCGAACTCGTTGACCTTGTCGATGTCGGCGGCGGCCATCGAGATGTTGGTGACCCGCTCCAGGATCGCCTCGACCACGACCGGGACGCGGAACTCCGCGGCCAGCTTCTTGGCCTCCTCGAACGCGGGCAGCAGGCCCTGCGGCTCGGTGACCCGGATCGCCTTGCAGCCCAGGCCCTCGACGACCTTGACGTGGTCGACGCCGTAGACGCCCAGCTCCGGGGAGTTGACGTTCTCGAACTCCGGGTTGACCTGGTAGTCGATGTCGAAGTTGCGCTGCGCCTGGCGGATCAGGCCCAGGTAGGAGTTGTTCACCAGCACGTGGACGTACGGGATGCGGTGCTGGGCGCCGACCGCCAGCTCCTCGATCATGAACTGGAAGTCGTAGTCGCCGGAGAGCGCGACGACCTGGCCCCCGGGGTCGGCGGTGGCGACGCCCAGCGCGGCCGGGACGGTCCAGCCGAGCGGGCCGGCCTGGCCGCAGTTGATCCAGTGCCGCGGCCGGTAGACGTGCAGTAGCTGCGCGCCGGCGATCTGGGACAGGCCGATGGTGGTGACGTAGCGGGTCTCCGGGCCGAAGGCCCTGTTCATCTCCTCGTACACGCGCTGCGGCTTGAGGGGCACGTCGTCGAAGTGGGTGCGGCGCTGGAGCAGGGCCTTGCGCTCCTGGGTGGAGGCGGCCCAGGTGCCGCGGTCCTTGAGGGTGCCGGCGGCCCGCAGCTCGCGCGCCACCTCGACGAACAGTTCCAGCGCGGCCTTGGCGTCGGAGGCGATGCCGAGGTCCGGGGCGAAGATCCGGCCGAGCTGGGTGGGCTCGATGTCGACGTGGACGAAGGTGCGGCCCGCGGTGTAGACGTCCAGGCCGCCGGTGTGGCGGTTGGCCCAGCGGTTGCCGATGCCGAGGACGAAGTCGGAGGCGAGGAAGGTCTCGTTGCCGTAGCGGTGCGAGGTCTGCAGGCCGACCATGCCGGCGTTCAGCCGGTGGTCGTCCGGGACGATGCCCCAGCCCATCAGGGTCGGGACCACCGGGACGCCGGTGAGCTCGGCGAACTCCAGCAGCAGCTCGCCGGCGTCGGCGTTGATGACGCCGCCGCCGGCGACGATCAGCGGGCGCTCGGACCGCTGGAGCAGCGCGACGGCCTTCTCGATCTGGGTGCGGTTGGCGGCCGGCTTGTAGACCGGCAGCGGCTGGTAGGCCTCCGGGTCGAAGTCGATCTCGGTGAGCTGGACGTCGATCGGCAGGTCGATCAGGACCGGGCCGGGGCGGCCGGAGCGCATCAGGTGGAAGGCCTGCTGGAACACGCCGGGGACCTGCGCGGCCTCCAGCACGGCGGGGTCCGTCGGGGCGTCAAGAGGAGTTCAACAGAATGTGGAAGCCTCGGGCGGGGTCGGCGGCGGGGTGGCGGCGGGGCGCCGGTGGGTCGGCGGTGGGGCGGGAGAACGGGCCGGGAGCAGGGCGGCGCGGCGCGGCCGGACCGGCGGGGATTCGCATGCCCGAACGGCAGTCGCGCTGGTGTACCCGGGGAACCGGACGCTCCGCGCCGGGAAGCGCAGCCGGTGTGCAGTGGCGGTGAAGGGACGGTGCCGGTCGTCGGCCCGCCCCGCCGCGCTGGGTACCGTCGGTGGCACGCCGGGCCCGTGACGTCCAACTGAGGCCGCGGCAGGGGGGTTTGGGAGCGCCGCGGAGCGGGGGAACTCCGCCGGTGGCCCCGTCCAGGACCAGCGTGCCCGGTCCGCCGCACCCGAGCGAGGGACGCACCCCCCTGGCCGCACCGACCCGACACCCGCCGCCGCGCTCTGGTCCGCCCGGACCCGCGGCCGTACCGCTGTCGCCGCCCCCGGCGCGGTCCCTTCCCCACTTCTTCCTCGTGCTCCCCTTCTTCCTCGTGCTCCCCGCCCTTGCAACGGCGCGCCCGCTGCGGCGGGCGCGCGGAAGGAACGTCCCCATGCGCTGCTGCACCCCTGCCCGGTCCCTGGTGGTGACCGGGTGAACCCGCCGCCCCACCGGAGCGACAGCCCGCCGGGCCGCCTCCGCAAGCACGGCCCGCCGGGCCGGCCCCGCACCCCGGCCGCCGTCCTGCGCGCCGTCCCCTGGCGCCATGACCTGCCGGCCTCGCTGGTGGTGTTCCTGGTCGCCCTCCCGCTCTGCGTCGGCGTCGCCGTCGCCTCCGGCGTCCCGGCCGAACTCGGGCTGGTCACCGGGATCGTCGGCGGCCTGGTCGTCGGCCTGCTGCCCGGCAGCAGCCTCCAGGTCAGCGGCCCCGCCGCCGGACTGACCGTCCTGGTCGCCGACGCCGTCCAGCGCTTCGGCGCCGGCGCGCTCGGCCTGCTGGTGCTCGCCACCGGCCTGCTCCAGCTGGCGATGGGCGCCCTGCGGCTCGGCCGCTGGTTCCGGGCGATGTCCGCCTCGGTGGTGCACGGCATGCTGGCCGGCATCGGACTGACCCTGGTGTTCGGCCAGCTCTACGCGCTCGCCGACCGCCGCGCCCCCGCCACCGGGCCGGAGAAGATCGCCGGACTGCCCGCCCTCCTGGGCGACGTGCTGACCGCCGCGGCCAACCCGAGCGCGGTCGCCCTCGGCCTCGGCACCCTGCTGGTCCTGGTCGGCTGGAAGTACCTGCCGGAGCGCGCCGCCCGGGCCGTCCCCGCCCCGCTGGCCGCCGTCGGCCTGGCCGCCGCCGTCACCGCGGTCGCCGACCTGCCGGTGGCCCGGATCCGGGTGGCCGGACTGTTCGACGTGGTGCACCTGCCCGACCGCGAGTCGCTGACTGCTCTGGCCGGCACCGCCGGGCTCGGCACGGTCGTCGCCTTCACCCTGATCGCCTCCGCCGAGACGCTGTTCAGCGCCGCCGCCGTCGACCGGATGCACCACGGCCCGCGCACCCACTACGACCGCGAACTCACCGCCCAGGGCGTCGGCAACACCGTCTGCGGACTGCTCGGCGCGCTGCCGATGACCGCCGTGATCGTGCGCAGCGCCACCAACGTCCAGGCCGGCGCTCGCACCAAGGCCTCGCGGGTGCTGCACGGCGGCTGGCTGCTGCTGTTCACCGCGCTGCTGCCCGGCGCGCTCGGGCTGGTGCCGCTCACCGCGCTGGCCGCCGTCCTGGTGCACGCCGGCGCCAAGCTGGTGCCGCTGCGCCGGATCGTCGCGCTCTGCCGCGGGCACCTGGGCGAGGCGCTGGTGCTGGTGGTGACGGCGGCCGCGATCATCGCCACCGACCTGTTCGAGGGGGTGCTGATCGGCGTCGGCCTGGCGGTGGCCAAGTCCGCCTGGCAGACCTCGCACCTGCAGATCGCGGTGGAGGAGCAGCCGCAGCCGACCGGGGAGGCGCTGCACCGGGTGCGGCTGAGCGGCAACGCCACCTTCCTGCGGCTGCCCCGACTGCTGGACACCCTGGAGCGGCTGCCGGCGGACCGGCCGGTGGAGCTGGACTGGTCCGGGCTGCGCCACCTGGACCACGCCTGCACGGTGGCGCTGGTCTCCTGGGCCGCCCAGCACCGGGCCCGCTCCACCGCGCCGCTGGCGGTCGACCCGCCGCTGCCTGGCGTCGCCTGAGGTCAGGAGGCAGGCTCTAGCCTGGTCGCTGGTTCGGGTCGGCCCGGACCAGCGACCCGTGTCGTCCAGCACAAGGAGCGCAGAGCCGTGATCGCAGCTTTTTCGGTGACCCCGCTGGGGATCGGCGAGGACGTGGGGGAGGCGGTGGCCGCCGCCGTCCGGGTGGTGCGGGAGAGCGGTCTCCCGAACCGCACGGACGCGATGTTCACCAGCATCGAGGGGGAGTGGGACGAGGTGATGCCGGTGATCAGGGCGGCGATCGAGGCGGTGAAGGCGTACGGCAACCGGGTGAGCACGGTCATCAAGATCGACGACCGGGCCGGGGTCACCGACGGCCTCACCGCCAAGGTCGCCTCGGTCGAGCGGCACCTGGCCGCCGGGGGCCCGTCGGACCGCTGAGGGACCGTCGGACCGTTGACGACCGACGGACCGTCAGGTGGGCTTCTCCGGAAGCTGGTTGGCTCTGGCCGGCCGATCAGACCGTCGGCGTCGGCCGGATCGCCGGCTCGGCCGCGGCGGCCGGCGGCCTGCGGGTGAGCAGCCGGTCCAGGGCGTACGGGCCGGAGCCGAGCGTCGCGATGGCCAGGAAGGCCCAGCAGAACAGCACCGAGGGCTCGCCCCCGTTCTGCAGGGGCAGCAGGGCGTGCTCCTGGTGGACGGTGAAGTAGGCGTAGGCCATCGAGCCGGAGCAGAGCAGGGCGGCCACCCTGGTGCCGGCGCCGAGCAGCACCAGGGCGCCGCCGACCAGCTGGATCAGCGCGGCCCACCAGCCGGGCCACTGGCCGAGCGGGACGGTGCCGCCGCCCTTGGCGCCGCCGAGCACGCCGAACAGCGAGGCGGCGCCGTGGCAGGCGAAGAGCAGGCCGACGACGATCCGAAAGGCCGTCAGCACGACGGGTCTGGCGGCGTCGGCGGCCTGCCGGGGGTGGTTGGGGCGGTGTGCGGGCATGCGAAACGCCTCCTGTGGGGGAAGGAGGTGGATGGGAGCGGTAAGGGTAGACTTGGTCTAGTCCACTTGGCAATGCTCCGTCAGAGATCAGGTCTGGACCAATAGTTGCTCTTTCTTGACCGCTCGGTCCAGAAAGGGCTACTGTTCCCGGCATGGCGCGAACGAAGGAATTCGACCCGGACGCGGCGCTGCAGGCGGCCCTGGAGCTGTTCTGGCAGCGCGGCTACGAGGCGACGTCGATGGCCGACCTGGTCGAGCGGCTCGGCATCGCCCGGGCCAGCATCTACGCGACCTTCGGCAGCAAGCGCGAGCTGTACCTGCGGGCGCTGGAGCGCTACTGCGAGCAGAGCGACTCGGCACGGCTGCTCGACCTCTCCCGGCCCGGCCCGGCGCTGCCGGCGGTCAGGGCGCTGGTCCGCCGGTACGCCGTGACGGACGAGGAGGAGGGCCGGCGCGGCTGCTTCGTCACCAATACGGCGGTGGAGCTGGCCCCGCACGACCCGGCGGCGTCCCGCCGGGTGGAGGCGAGCCTCGACCGCCTGGAGACGCTGCTCACCGCCGCCCTGGCGCGGGCCGCCGCGCAGGGCGAACTGCCCGCCGGGCGGGATCCGCGGACGCTCGCCCGGATGCTGGTCGTGCTGCTGCAGGGCATCCGGGTGGTGGGCAAGACCGCCGACGGCGCGCCCCGGGCGCGGGATGCCGCCGAGCAGGCGCTGGCACTGCTGGACTGACGCCGGCCGGCCCGGGCCGGCGTCTTTTTCGGGGCTCATTCTTGACCGAACGGTCTTTATAGAGGGGAGGGTTTTACATGGCCGTCATCACTACCGGCCGGTACGGCTTCGCGCTGCTCGGTGTCGTCCAGGCAGTGCTGATCTTCACGATCATGATCCTGACCGTGCCGCTGCCGCTGGTGGCGCGGGAGTTCGGGCTCGGCCCGTCCGGGGTGCTGCTGCTCAGCGCCGCCTACGGGCTCTCCTTCAGCTCCCTGCTGCTGCTCGGCGGCCGCTTGACGGACCGCCACGGCGGCCGCCCGGTGCTCCGCGCCGGCCTGGCGCTGCTCGCCGCCGCCTCGATCGCCTGCGCCCTCGCGCCCGGCTACCCCGTCCTGCTGGCGAGCCGCTTCGTGCAGGGCGTCGGCGCCGCCCTCACCGCCCCGGCGGCGGTCGCGGTGGTCCGGGTGCTGCACCCCGAACCGGCTGCCTACCGGCGGGCGATGGCCACCTGGGGCGGTCTGTCGGTGCTCGGGGCCACCGTCGGCAGCGTGGTCTCGGGCGCGGTCGCCGCGGCGGTCTCCTGGCGCTGGCTGTTCGCGGTGCCCGTACTGGTCGCCCTGCTCGGCCTCGTCCGTTCCGCGGCCCTGCCCGCGGCCGCCCCGGTCGGCACCCGCCCGGCGCTGGACCTGAGCGGTGCCGCCCTCGCCACCGCCGGTGTCTGCACGGCGAGTTACGCTCTGGTGGCCTCCACCGAACACGGCTGGCGCAGCCCCGGGACGTACGGCCCGCTGGTCGCCGGGGCGCTCCTGCTGTCGGCCTTCGCCGCCGCCGAACGCCGCACCGCCGACCCGCTGCTGCCGCCCGGCTTCCTCGCCGACCGGCGCCGGGCCACCGCGCTCGCGGCCGTCATGGCCACCGCCGCCGGCACCGCGCTCACCTTCGTCCTGCTGTCGCTCTACCTCCAGCAGCTGCTCGGCTGGAGCGCCGCGGCCACCTCCGCCGCCTTCCTGCCGTACGCGGCCGTCCTGCTGCTCTCCAGTCGGCTCGCCGGCCCGCTGAGCGTCCGGTACGGCCCGGTGGCGGTCACCGCCGGCGGCCTCGCCCTGGCCGCCGCCGGACTCGGCCTGCTGGCCGGGCTCGGCCCCGGCAGCGGCTACGCCCTCGGACTGCTGCCCGGACTGCTCCTGCTGCCCGCCGGCGCCGCCGCGGCCTTCGCCGGTGCGACCGTGCTCGCCACCGGCGGGGTGCCGCCCGAGCGCACCGGACTGGCCGCGGGAGTGTTCAACACGGCCATGGAACTCGGCCCCACCGCCGGACTGGCCGCCCTGATGGCGCTCGCCGCCACCCGCCCGAGCGTGGTCGGCGGCTACGCCGCGGCCTTCGCGGCGGCCGCCGTCGGGCTGGCGCTCACCGCCGTCGCGGTCGCCGCCCTGCCCCGGACCATCAGCCCCACCAGCCCCACCGCAACCGAACACGCCGACCGCATCAAGGAGTTCACCTCATGACCACGCGTTTCGCCGACAAGTCCGTCCTGGTCACCGGCGCCGGCAGCGGCATCGGCCGGGCCATCGCGCTCGCCTTCGCCCGTGAGGGCGCCCGGGTCGCGGTCGCCGGCCGCGGCGCGGGCCCGCTCGCCGGGACCGTCGAGCTGATCGAGCGGGCCGGCGGCAAGGCGGTCGCGCTCACCGGCGACGTGACGAACGCCCAGGACGCCGCCCGGCTGGTCCGGGAGGCCGTCGAGCTGTTCGGCGGCCTGGACGTCGCCGTCAACAACGCCGGAGTGTTCGGCGCCGCCGGCCCGGTCGCCGACATCGACGAGGCCGAGTGGCAGCGGGTGATCGGCGTCAACGTCACCGGAACCCTGCTCGCCATGCAGGCGCAGATCGCCCACATGCGGGCCCACGGCGGCGGCGCGATCGTCAACGTCTCGTCCAACCTCGGTGCCCACAAGCGGATCGCGGGCGTCGGCGCCTACGCCGCCAGCAAGGCCGCGGTCACCGTGCTGACCCGGGCCGCCGCCCTCGACCACATCGCCGAGGGCGTGCGGATCAACACCGTCAGCCCCGGCGCGGTGGACACCCCGATGTCCTCCCGGCCGGGCGAGGACGCCGAGGCCAAGGCCGAGCGGATGAGGGCCGAGGTCCCGGTCGGCCGGGTCGGCGCGACGGAGGAGGTGGCCGCCGCGGTGCTGTACCTGGCCTCCGACGAGGCGGGCTACACCGTCGGCAGCGACCTGGTGCTGGACGGCGGCTCCTCCGCCTGACCCGCCCCTCCGCCGGGCAGCCCTCCGCCCCTCCGCCCGGCAATCTCCTCCGCCCGACCGCCGGCCGGCTACTCGCCCAGCCACTCCCCGGGCAGCACCCCGTAGAGCGCGTCCAGCGCCTGCGGGGTGCGGGCGCGGGCCGCCACCCAGGCCTCCTCGGCCACCCCGACCAGCACCTCCGGGCCCTGGTACCAGCGGAAGTTGCGGCCGAGCGCGGGCAACTCCAGGAGACCGTCCGGCAGTTCGTCCTCCAATTCGAGGAAGTCGGTCAGCTCGTGCTCCTCCAGCAGCTTCTCCATCATCGCCATCGCCGCGGCCGCCGTGGAGAAGCGCTCCTCCCAGGGCTCCCACCGCTCCTGTGACTTGTCCGCCAGGTCGAGCCGGCCCACCGTCGGCGGGTCCTCCCGGTCGAGGGCGTCCAGCGGCACGCCCCAGTGCGCACAGCCCTGGTTCTCCGCCCGGTACACCAGCGCGCCGTCCAGCACGTGCAGCTCGTCCGGCGTCAGCAGCACGTCCTGGCTGCTGGTCAGGTCCGCCCGGCGGCCGAACAGCCGGTACGCCTCGCGCAGCGCCACCGGCAGCCGCAGGCCCAGCCGCCGCTCGGCCGCGTCCAGCTCCGCGTCCGCGAAGCCGTCGCCCGGCCCCAGGGGCTCGCCCCAGTAGGCGGCGAAGCCCCTGACGAGCGCCCAGGCACCCGCGCGGGAGCGCACACTTTCGGCCATTGCCGCCGGGATGTCGAATTCCGTTTCGTCCACCCGCGCACCGTACGCCACCCCTCCGACAACGCGGTGAACCGCTCGACAGCCCGCCCGCCGCCGGTGCGCAGCCCCTCCGCCGCCCGTCCGGGCACGACCGGCCGGATCTGACGCGAACGCGTAATCCCGGCGACACCCGTTGATCACCACGGGGTTTCCACGCCGTCGTTCGGGCAAGACACGGTTTCGGCCGGAACCGACATCACGAAAGGCGGACGCGCGAACGATGCCGACCGCACCGCACACCGGGCCCCTCCCGGGCCGCCGCTCCCCACGGGGAGGGCGCTGGGGCGAACACGGGCTCGCCTGGGCCTTCCTGCTGCCCTCCCTGGTGGTCTTCGTCCTCTTCATCGGCTACCCGCTGGGCCGGACCGTCTACCTCAGCGGGCACGCCAACGACCTCTTCGGCGCGCCCTCCCGCTACGTGGGGACGAAGCACTACACCGACCTGTTCGCCTCGGCCGACTTCGGCCGCACCCTGACGACCACGGCCCTGTTCACCCTGCTCACCGTGGTGCCCGGGGTGCTCGGCGCGCTGCTGCTGGTGCTGCTCCTGGAGAACCGGATCCGCGGCGTGCGGCTGCTGCGCTCGGCGTTCGCACTGCCCTTCGCCTTCTCGGTGGCCAGCGCCTCGGTGGTCTTCGCGGTGTTCTTCAACCCCGCCAGCGGGGTGCTCAACGGCCTGCTCTCGCACGTCGGCCTCGGCCCGGTCGGCTGGCTGACCGACTCCCGGTACGCGCTGCTCTCGGTGGCCGTCACCACGGTGTGGATGAACCTCGGCTACAACGTGCTGGTGCTCTCCGCGGGCATCGGCTCGATCCCGGGGGAGGTCCTGGAGGCGGCCCGCATCGACGGCGCCTCCGGCCTGCGGCTGGCCCGCTCGATCACCGTCCCGATGCTCGGACCGAACCTGTTCTTCCTGACCGTGGTCTCCACCGTCCACGCGCTCCAGAGCTTCGGCCAGATCCACATCCTCACCAAGGGCGGGCCGGACGGCTCCACCCGGACCCTCGTCTACTCCGTCTACGAGAAGGCCTTCGCCTACGGCTCCAGCGACTTCGGCACCGCGAGCGCCCAGGCCGTGGTGCTGCTCGTGGTCGTCCTCGCCTGCACGGCCGTCCAGTTCGGCGTCCTGGAGCGGAAGGTGCACTACGCATGACCACCCTGACCACCGAGACCGAGACCGGGGCGCAGGCCGAGGCGCCCCGCCCGCGCGCCCGCGCCCTCGCCGGCCGCTCCCCGCGCGACCTGCTCGGCCGCGCCGCCGTCCACCTGCTGCTCGCCGTCGCGGTCGTCACCGTGGCCTTCCCGGTCTACTACGCGATCGCCGGCGCCTTCATGGGCCCGTCCGAACTCTCCTCCTACCCGCCGGCCCTGGTGCCGCACTCGGTCACCGGACGGAACTTCTCCGGCGCCGTGGAGGCCATCCCGCTGGCCCGCCAGTACGCCAACTCGGCGATCGTGGCGACCGTCATCACGCTCGCCCAGCTGTTCACCTCGGTGCTCGCCGCGTACGCGTTCGTGTTCCTGCCGATGAAGGCCCGGGCCGTGCTGTTCGGGGTGTTCCTGGCCACGCTGATGGTCCCGTGGGAGGCCATCATCATCCCCAACTACCTGACGCTGTCCGGCTGGGGGCTCGGCAACACCTACTTCGGCCTGGTGCTGCCCTTCCTGGCCTCCGGCTTCGGCACCTTCATGCTGCGCCAGGCCTTCCGCCAGCTGCCCGGCGAACTGCGCGACGCGGCCCGGATCGACGGGGCCGGCCACTGGCGCTTCCTGTGGCGGATCGTCGTCCCGCTCAACAAGCCGGCCCTCGCGGCGCTGTCGATCTACGTCTTCCTGTCGGCCTGGAACCAGTACTTCTGGCCGCTGATCATCACCCGCACGGCGAACATGCAGACCCTCCAGATCGGTCTGACCTCGCTGCGCGACTCCGAGATGGCCGATCCCGGGCTGATCCTGGCCGGTGTCGTGCTCTCCCTGCTGCCCACCCTCGCCCTGGTGGTCTTCGGCCAGCGCTTCATCGTCCGCGGCCTCACCGCGGGCGCCGTCCGCTGACCGCGTGTCCCGTCCACGTCCCCCGCTTTCCCGGATAGAGAGAGAACCCTCGTGAAGAAGAGTGCGCGCGCGCTCGCGGCCCTGCTGGTGGCCGGCCTTTCCCTGACCGCCTGCAGCTCCAGCGGCTCCGGCTCCGGCTCCGGTTCCGGCTCCGGAGGCTCCTCCGACGCCGGAGCGCCCGGCGCCCAGGCGCTCGACCAGGCCTCCGGTGTCACCACCGTGGAGTTCTGGCACTCGATGACCGGCAAGAACGCCGACGTGCTGAACGGGCTGGTCGGCCAGTTCAACGCCGCCCACCAGGGCAAGGTCGAGGTCAAGGCGCAGTTCCAGGGCAAGTACGACGAGCTGGTCACCAAGTACAAGGCCGCCGTGCAGCAGAAGGGCACCCCCGCCCTGGCACAGGTCTACGACATCGGCACCCGGTTCATGATCGACTCCAAGCAGACCGTCCCGGCCCAGGCCTTCGCCGACAAGGACGGCTACGCGCTGGACGACCTCGACGCCAACATCCGCAACTACTACTCGGTCGGCGGCAAGCTCCAGTCGATGCCGTTCAACTCCTCGATGCCGCTGCTCTACCTGAACACCGACGCCTTCAAGGAGGCCGGCCTCGACCCGGCGCAGGCGCCCAAGGACCTCAACGAGCTGGGCGAGCTGGCCAAGAAGCTGACGAAGAAGGACGCCGACGGCAAGACCGTCCGGTACGGCTTCGGCGCCGCCATCTACGGCTGGTTCGTGGAGCAGCTGCTCGCCGAGTCCGGCGCCATGTACTGCGACAACGACAACGGCCGCGGCAACAAGGCGGGCAAGGTCGTCTTCGACTCCGCCCAGGGCGCCCGGATCGTCCAGTGGTGGGCCGACCTGGTCAAGGGCGGCTACGCGGCCAACACCGGCCGCACCACCGACGACGCCCAGGCCGCGTTCAAGGCCGGCACGGTCGCGATGCACCTGGAGTCCACCGGCGTGCTGCGCGGCTACACCGAGGCCGCGAAGTTCGGCGTCGGCACCGCGGCCTTCCCCAAGGTCGACGCCGCCGACCAGGGCGGCCCGGTGATCGGCGGCGCCTCGCTGTGGATCAGCGGCCCCGGCCACTCGGACGCCGAGAAGCGCGCGGCCTGGGAGTTCGAGAAGTTCGTCTCCGCCCCCGAGCAGCAGGCCGTCTGGCACACCGGGACCGGCTACTTCCCGGTCAACACCAAGTCCCTGGACGACCCCAAGGACAAGGAGTGGGTGGCCAAGTACCCGCAGTTCCAGACCGCGATCGACCAGCTGAAGGCCACCAAGCCGACCCCGGCCACGGCCGGCTGCCTGCTCGGCGTGATGCCGCAGGCCCGCAAGGGCGTGGAGACCGCGATCGAGCAGACCATCGCGGGCACCAAGCCGGCCCAGCAGGCCCTGGCCGACGCCGCGAAGGAGCTCCAGCCGGCGATCGAGAGCTACAACAGCTCGGTCGGCTGAACCGCCCCGGCCGATCGCCGGAGAGGCCGCGGCCGAACCGCCGCGGTCGAACGCCGGAGCCGCCGCGGCTGACCATCGGAACCGCTGCGGCCGGACGCCGGCACGGCGGCGGCCCGCCCCGCGCACCGCGCGCGGGGCGGGCCGCCGCCGTCGGGGCCGCCGCTACGCGGTGTCCGCCTCGGAGAAGAGGAAGATCCCGGCCAGGATCAGCGCGGCCCCGCCGTACTGCCAGGCGTCGATGCGCTCGCCCAGCAGCAGCACCGCGAAGGCGAGCCCGAACACCGGGATGATGTTCAGCAGCACGCCCGCCGTGGTGACCGGGGTCCGGGTCACGGCGCGGTTGTACATCAGGAACGCGCCCGCCAGCCCGCCGCCGCAGACCCCGGCCGCGACCAGCCAGTGCAGCGGGCGGGCCCCGCCGGTGGTCAGGCCGCCGCCCAGCAGCCACTGACCGGCGATCAGCGGCACGGTGAACAGCAGCCCGAAGCCGAACTGGTAGGCCGTGGCGACCAGCGGATCGGTGTCCCGGACGATCCGTCCGGTGAGGATGGTGGCCGCCGCGGCCGCCACCGTGCCGAGCAGGACGAGGAGGTCCCCCGTACCGAGCCCGAACACGGCGTGGCTGCCGCCCAGCGCCGCGATGCCCACCGCGCCCAGCACCACGCCGCCGACGGCGCGCGGCGTGGGTGCCCGGCGGCCGACCAGCGCGGCCAGCGCGACCACGAAGCAGGCCTCCGAGCCGCGCAGGACGGAGGCCTGGGTCGCGTCGATGTGCGCCATCCCCAGCCCGATCGCCCCGTACCCGACCATCGGCTCGAACAGCCCGAGGAGGGCGAGCCGCCGCAGCTGGTCGCGCGGCGGGCGCCGGTGGCCCCGGCGGAGCAGGAGGGCCCAGGGCAGGGCGGCGGCGGTGACCAGGGAGACGGCGAGCACCGTCACGACCGGGAGCCCGCGCAGGGCGTACTTCTCCGCGGTGGTCCACAGGCCCCAGATCGCCGAGGCCCCGATCAGGGTCAGCGTTCCGCCCGGGTGGCGGACGGCGTTGCCGATCACGCCGGTCGCGGAGCTCCGGGAGCGGGTCGGGAGGGCGGAGTCCGGTCGGCACGGGGTGGGTTCGGTGACCATGGGCCGGTGGGTTCCCTTCGGCGTCGGGCGGTCGGTCCTCGGTGCTCGGTCGTTTCAGTGCTCGGCGCTCGTCGGACCGGTCGGCCGGTCGGCTCCCCGGGCACTGCCGCAGGATCAGTCCGTGCTGCTCCGGGGCGGGTAGGTGTGGGTGATGCCCCACGGGTCGGTCACGGTCCCGTCGCCGTTCAGGTAGCCCGGGCCGATCGGCACCTTGCCGTGGCCGCCGGGGATGTCGAGCACGTACGTCGGCTGGCACATGCCCGAGACCCGGCCGCGCAGCCGGCGGACGAGCGCCTGCCCCTCCGCGATGGTGGTGCGGAAGTGGCTGGTGCCGACGGCGAGGTCGCCGTGGTGCAGGTAGTACGGCTTGACCCGGTTCACGATCAGGGTGCGGAACAGGTCCTCCAGCGCCTCGGGGGTGTCGTTGACCCCCTTGAGCAGCACCGTCTGGCTGACCAGCGGGATGCCGGAGCCGGCCAGCAGCCGCAGCGCGCGACGCGCGCCGGGGCCGATCTCCTGGCTGTGGTTGGTGTGCACGACGACCCAGACCGGGGTGTCCAGGGTGAGCGCCCCGACCAGTTCCTCGGTCACCCGGTCCGGATCCACCACCGGCACCCGGGTGTGGAAGCGGATCACCTTGACGTGCTCGATCGCGTCGAGCGCCGCCAGGATCGGCCGCAGTCGGCTCGGGGACATGATCAGCGGGTCGCCCCCGGTGAAGATCACCTCCCAGATCTCCGGGTGACTGCGGATGTAGTCCAGGGCGGCGGCGAGCTGGCCCTCCTTCAGCATGGAGTCGCCCGGGCCGACGACCTCCCGGCGGAAGCAGAACCGGCAGTACACGGGGCACACCAGCACCGGCTTGAGCAGTACCCGGTCCGGGTAGCGGTGGGTGATGCCCTTGACGGGGGTGAAGGGGTCGTCGCCGATCGGGTCCTCCCGCTCCTCCGGCAGGGAGATCAATTCCTGGCCGGTGGGCACGAACTGACGGGCGACCGGATCGTCGAGCTCGACGATCCGCCCGCGCATGGCGGGAGTGATGCTGAGGGCGTACTTCTTGGCGACGTCGGTGATCGTCGCGAATTCTTCCTCGGGGACGAGTTGCTGGGCGAGCAGTTCCTTGGGCGTGCGAATCGGGCGCGGGGCGACCATGTCTTCAGCTCCTGGGGAAACCGATGAAGATCGTTCGGCGGACGGTGTCGCGTCGCGTTTCGACGGACACCGAAATTCCCGCGAGCGACATCATCACGGGATTTGAGGAGGGCTTCGGAAATCGATTCGGCGGTGAAAACCGAGAAGGCCGACGAACGACGACGCTAGTCCGGTGGCATAAACGCGTCAAGTTTTGATTGTGACAATATCCGGGAGGCCGCGTCACCGGATGTTAACGGTCCGCGTACGGGCGCCGCGGAGGGGTTGCGCTAGGCGGAGAGCGCCTCGCCGCTCTCCGGGGGCGCGCACGCGGCGGCCAGGTCGTCCATGGACAGGTCGAGCGCGAAGGCCAGCGCCGCGATGGTGAAGAAGGACGGTGTCGGCGCCCGGCCGGTCTCGATCTTCCGCAGCGTCTCGGCCGAGACGCCGGCCGCCGCGGCCACCTCGACCATGCTGCGCTCGCCGCGCGCCTCGCGCAGCAGCGCCCCGAAGCGCTCGCCGCGCTCGCGCTCCCACGGGGTCAGCGGAGTCCTCACCATGCCGACGAGTCTACGGCCCCCTCGCCGCCCGGCGTCCACGCCCCGCGACCGTGATACAAATACCGGTATAAGAATTGGATCCAGAGGAGAGAAGCACCATGGTCGAACTCAAGTCGGACGCCGGGCTGGCCGCGATGCGCGAGGCCGGACGGGTGGTCGCGCAGGCGCTGGCGGCCGTCCGGGAGCAGGCGGCGGTCGGCGTGAGCCTGCTGGAGCTGGACGAGGTGGCGCGGGGCGTGCTCAAGGCCGCCGGGGCCGGCTCGCCGTTCCTCGGCTACCGCCCGTCCTTCGCGCCCGTCCCGTTCCCGGCCGTCATCTGCGCCTCGGTGAACGACGCCGTGGTGCACGGCATCCCGAACGGCTACCGGCTGCGCGACGGCGACCTGGTGAGCATCGACTGCGGCGCCCTCCTGGACGGCTGGGCCGGGGACTCGGCGGTCAGCTTCACCGTCGGCACCGCCCGCCCCGAGGACACCGCCCTGATCGAGACCACCCGGCGCGCCCTGGAAGCGGGCATCGCCGCCGCCGTGGTCGGCAACCGGACCGGGGACATCGCCCATGCCATCGGCACCGTCGCCCGCGCCGGCCGCTACGGCCTGCTGGACGGCTACGGCGGGCACGGCATCGGCCGCCGGATGCACGAGGACCCGCACGTGGCCAACGAGGGCCGCCCGGGGCGGGGTTACCCGCTGCGCCCCGGCCTGGTGCTGGCGATCGAGCCGATGCTGCTGGCCGGCGGGCGCGACGACCACCGCACCGATCCGGACGGCTGGACCCTGCGCACCGTCGACGGCAGCCGCGCCGCCCACGTCGAGCACACCGTCGCCATCACCGAGGACGGTCCGCGCATTCTCACCCTGCCCTGATCCGACAAGATCCACAAGGCACGCCCTAAGCTCGGGGTCCATGACCAAAGGCGTGATGTTCGATTTCTCCGGCACCCTCTTCGGCGTCGTCCCCACCGCCGAGTGGCTGGCGGCCCACACCGCCGCCACCGGCCTCGTCCTGCCGGCCCGGGAGGAGGCCGAACTGGTGGCCCGGCTGGAGGAGTTCGGTGCCCTGCCCGGCGGGGTGCCGCCGCGGCGGATCCGGCCGGAGGTCCAGCCGGCGTGGGACACCCGGGACTTGACCCCGGAGCTGCACCGGGCCGCGTACACCGCGCTGACCCGCGACGCCGAGCCGCCCGCCGCCCTCGACGTGGACGCCCTCTACGAGTCCCACTGGGCGCCCGCGAACTGGCGGCCGTACCCGGACACCGCCGCCGTGCTGCGCGAGCTGCGCCGCCGGGGCGTGCCGGTCGCGGTGGTGAGCAACATCGGCTGGGACCTGCGGCCGGTCTTCCGCGCGTACGGCCTGGCGGAACTGGTCGACGTCTACGTGCTGTCGTACGAGGTCGGCGCGCAGAAGCCCGATCCGGTGATCTTCGAGATCGCCTGCGAGCGGCTCGGGCTCGCTCCGGCCGACGTCCTGATGGTCGGCGACGACCGTACCTGCGACGGCGGTGCGACCGCGCTCGGCTGCGGCTTCCACCCCGTCGAGCACCTGCCCGTCGACCGGCGCCCGGAGGCCCTCACGCCGGTGCTGGACGTCCTGACCGGATGATCCCGGAGAGGCCGGACCCGGCGGCGTGACGGCGTGACGCAGGACACGAGGTGGCACGCCCGCGGCCCGGAGTAGCGTGCGGACATGAGTGATCAGGACTTCACCACACGCATCACCGTCCGCGGGTACGAGACCGACTCCCAGGGTCACCTCAACCAGGCGGTCTACCTCCAGTACGCCGAGCACGCCCGCTGGGAGTACCTCCGGGCGGCCGGGATCCGCCAGGCGGACCTGGTCGCCGAGGGGGTCGGCCCGGTCGTCCTGGAGACCACGGTCAAGTACCTGCGGGAGCTGCGCGCGGGAGACTCGGTGGAGGTGGGCTGCTCGTTCACCTGGCGGGAGGGCAAGACCTTCCAGCTGGTGCAGCGGCTGGTCCGCGAGGACGGCGTGCTGGCCGCCGAGATCACCGGCGTCGGCGGCATCCTCGACCTGACGGAGCGCAGGCTGGTCGCCGACCCGCGCGAGCCGCTGCGCGCCCTGGCCGCCGACCCGGGCCTGCTCGGCCTCTGAGCGAACAGGCCCGGCGAACCCGGCTCGGCGAACCGGCCCGGCGAACCCGCCCGGCGAAACCGGCCCCGCCCACCGCCCCCACCCCTCCACGGCTGGAGACCGCGACCGACGGCGGTCTCCACCCCGTCCCCGGGGGATTTCCCCACCCCCGACCGGCCCGCTGTCCGGATGGGACCAAGTCCCGTGCCGCAGCAGACTCTTGGGCATGACGAAGCCCACCCGTACCATCACCGCCGCGGTCACCGCGGCCGCCGCCCTCGCCATGACCGCGCTGAGCGCCCTGCCCGCCGGCGCGGCCGGCACCGCACCGCCCGGAAGGGACGGCCTGGCCTGGACGGCCTGTCCGGACGCCCCGGCCGACAGCCCCCAGCGCTGCGCCGAGGTCACCGTCCCGCTGGACTACGCCGACCCGAACGGCCCCCGCATCACCCTCGCCGTCTCCCGGATCACCGCCGCCGATCCCGGCCTCCGCCGCGGCGTGCTGCTGGCCGTCCCCGGCGGACCGGGCGGCTCCAGCCTCGACCTCGTCCACGGCATGGCGGGGCACCTGCCGCAGTCCGTCCGGGACCGCTACGACGTGGTCGGCTTCGACCCGCGCGGCGTCGGCCGTTCCACCCCGGTCAGCTGCGCACTGGACACCGCCGACCTGTCGATGGTCAAGGTGCGTCCCTGGCCGGCCGCCGACGGCTCGATCGACGGGAACCTGGCCACCGCCCGCCGCGTCGCCGAGACCTGCGCGCGCAACGGCGGCCCGGTGCTGCGCAGCATCTCCACCGCCAACGAGGCCCGCGACATCGACAGCGTCCGCCGTGCCCTCGGCGAGCGCCGCCTCTCCGTGTGGGGCGTCTCGTACGGCACCTACGCGGGCGCGGTCTTCGCCACCATGTTCCCCGAGCGCACCGACCGGATCGTGCTGGACAGCAACGACGACCCGGACCCGACCCGGGTCGGGCGCGGCTGGCTGGACAACTACGGCCGGGGCGTGGAGGACCGCTTCCCCGACTTCGCCGCCTGGGCGTCGGCCCCGGACAACCCGGACCGGGTCGCGGACACCCCCGAGGAGGTCCGCCCGCTCTTCCTCGACCTCGCCGCCCGCCTCGACCGGGCCCCGCTGCCCTGGGAGGGCGCCAACCCGGCGGAGCTGAACGGCAACGTGCTGCGCGAGACCCTGCTGGAGAGCATGTACGCGGACGCGAAGTTCCCGGTCCTCGCCCGGCTGATGCTGGCCGGTCTCGGCCGTGCTCCGCTGCCCGCCCCGCCCAAGCTGGGCGAGCGGGAGCTGCAGGCGGTGCAGAACACCCTCGCCGTCTCGGTCGGCACCCTCTGCAACGACGTCAAGTGGCCCACCGACCCGGCGAGCTACGCCAAGGCCGTCACCGCGGACCGCGCCGCCCGTCCGCTCACCGCCGGCCTGCCGGTGAACGTGATGCCCTGTGCTTTCTGGCCGTTCGCGCCCGCCGAGCCGCCGGTGCGGGTGACCGACCGCGGCCCGGCCAACGTGCTGCTCACGCAGAACCTGCGCGACCCCGCGACGCCGTACGCCGGTGCGCTCAAGCTGCGGGCGGCCTTCGGGGACCGGGCGCGGATGGTGGCGGTGGACTCGGGCGGCCACGACGTGTACCGGGCCAACGGGAACGCCTGCGGTGACCAGGTGGTGACGGACTACCTGGTCACCGGCCGCCGCCCGGCCCGGGACGTCTTTTGCCCGGCGGGCTGAGCGCCGCGGCCCGAGCGGCGCCGGCCGAGCCGGTGAAGACCGGGCGGTGAAGACCGGGCGGGGAAGGCCGGGCGGGTAGGGCCGGACAGGCACGGGACGCAGCGCGCGGGGGCAACGGGCCGTGGACGAACGGCCCTTGTTCCTGCGTGCACGCCCGTTCGGCCCTCGGGAATGAGTCGAATCCGTCGCGATTTTGTGACAATCCTTCGCCAGCACCCGCCCCCCACGGCCTGTTGACGGCCGTAATGTTCGATCTATGTCACCGAAGAGCCGCATACCCGCCGCCTCGGACCCGGGCGACACCTGGGTGCCGCGCCCGAGGCGCCGCGAGACCCCGCTCGGCATCCTGGGCCACGCGGCCACCTTTCTCGGCGCCAGCGTGCTGGGCGGCATCCTGCTGGCGGGCCTGATCCTCCCGGCGGCCGGGGCGGTCGGACTCGGGGCGAAGAACGGCGCCGAGGGCTTCGAGAGCATCCCCGACGACTTCAAGACCCCGCCGCTGAGCCAGGCGACCCAGATCTTCGACGCCAACGGCGGTCTGATCGCCAAGGTGTACGAGCGCGACCGGACCGTCATACCCGCCGACCAGATGTCCCCGCTGATCCGTACGGCGCAGGTCGACATCGAGGACGCCCGGTTCTACGAGCACGGCGCCGTCGACCTCAAGGGCATCCTGCGCGCGATCACCAAGAACGCGGAGAGCGGAGCCGCCGTCCAGGGCGCCTCCACCCTGACCCAGCAGTACGTGAAGAACGTCAACGTGGAGAAGGCCGGGGACGACCCGGACGCGGTGCGCGAGGCGCAGCGCAAGACGCTCGGCCGCAAGATCCAGGAACTCCGGTACGCGATCAAGCTGGAGGAGGACCTGACCAAGGAGCAGATCCTCACCAACTACCTCAACATCACCTTCTACGGCCACCAGGCGTACGGCATCCAGGCCGCCTCCCAGCGCTACTTCGGCAAGGACGCCAAGGACCTCGTCCTGCCCGAGGCGGCGATGCTCGCCGGGCTGGTGCAGAACCCGTCCCAGTACGACCCGAAGCTGCACCCGGTGGCCGCCCAGAAGCGCCGCGACACCGTCATCGACAAGATGGTGGAGAACAAGCACATCACCGCGGAGCAGGCCAGGGAGGCGAAGGCAGCCCCGCTCGGCCTCAACTACAAGGACCCGCGCAACGGTTGCATCACCGCCCAGGCCGGGATGGGCTTCTTCTGCGACTACGTGCGCCACGTGGTCAAGCAGGACCCGGCGTTCGGCAAGAGCACGGCGGAGCGCAAGAAGCTGTGGGACACCGGCGGCCTGAACATCTACACCACGCTGGACCCGGAAAAGCAGGCCGCGGCCCAGAACGCCGTCTCCACCAAGGTGTACGTCACCGACCCGGTCTCGGCCGCGATGACGATGGTCGAGCCCGGCAGCGGCAAGATCCTGGCGATGGCGCAGACCCGCCCGTACGGCCTGGCCAAGGAGAAGAACGAGACCGTCGTCAACTACAACGTGGACGCGGCGATGGGTGGCGGCATCGGCTTCCAGCCCGGCTCCAACTTCAAGCCGATCGTGGCCGCCGCCGCCCTGGAGGCCGGGCTGTCGCCGACCCAGCGGTACGACTCGCCCAACCGGATGGACTGGCCGACGATGCGGACCTGCGACGGCACCTGGAAGAACCTCAGCAAGGGGAAGAAGGAGGGGACCATCCCCAACGAGAGCACCTCCGAGGTCGGCCCGTACGAGCTCAAGCAGGCCATGGCGCTCTCCGTGAACACCTACTTCGTGCAGATGGAGCAGGAGATCGGCCTCTGCGCCGTCAAGCAGATGGCCAACAAGCTGGGCATGGAGGGCAAGGCCGACGGCTCGGCGCTGCAGGAGGTGCCGGCGCTCGGCCTCGGCACCCAGGAGGTCAGCCCGCTGACCATGGCCAACGTGTACGCGACCTTCGCCGCCCGGGGCACCTACTGCGCGCCGATGGCGATCAACCGGATCACCACGGTGGACGGCGCCGACGTCCCGGTGCCCCAGGTCCGGTGCACCCCGGCGATGTCCGAGGACACCGCCGACGTGATCAACAGCGTGCTGCTCGGGGTGACCGAGAAGGGCGGTACCGCGCGGGACCTCGGCCTGGACGACCGCCGCCAGATCGCCGGCAAGACCGGGACGACGGACGAGAAGAAGTCGGCCTGGTTCACCGGCTACACGGGCAACCTGGCGGGCTCGGTCTGGCTGGGCAGCCCCGGCACCAAGGTGCCGATGCGCAACATCCGGATCGGCGGCAAGTACCAGGCCGAGGTCTTCGGCGCCACCGGCCCCGGCCCGATCTGGCAGCAGGCGATGAGCGACGCGGTGCGGAACATGCCGGAGAAGGACTTCACCACCGTCTACATCCCGGACCCGGTGCGGCGGGACACCAACTGCCCCACCCCCGGCGGCACACCGGGCTCGGCCACCTGCACCGGCGCCCCCGCCACCGGCGGCCCGGGGAACACCGGCAGGCCGCGCGGGGGCACCCCGACCCCCGGCCGCACCGGGCCCTTCGCCCCGCCCGGCACCGCGGACCCCGAGGACCGGTGAGCCGCCCGGCCCCGCCCGAGTACCCGTACTCGGGCGGGGCCGCGGCGCGCGGGCGGAGGGGGTTCCGCCGTGCGTCCGGGCGGCGGCAGGCCGTCAGGCCGTCGGGGCGGTGGCGCCGGGCTCGGTGGCGCCGGGCTGGGTGGGCCGGAGCGGCGAACCGTCCAGGAGCGCCCGGGCCGGGCGCACCGCGCCGACCGGTTCGCCGTGTCCGAGGACGGGGACGACGGCCAGTTCGGCGAGGGTGTCGTCGGTGTCCACCGGGACGCCGAGCCGTCGCAGCGCGGCGGCCAGCACCACGGGACGGGCCCGGGTGGAGCCGTCCGCGATCTTGAGCGCGACGGTGGAGCCGTCGGGGAGCGCCAGGGCGTAGACCCCTTCCGCGCCGTCCTTGGCGACCGAGCCGGGAAGCGCGCGCATCAGGCGGGTCACGTCCCGACCGGTCCCGCCGACGTACTCGGCGTGCTGGTTCATCGCCCGGGCGACCCGCCGTTCCGGTGACCCGGCGGGGCCCGTCGCCAGTGCGGCGAAGGCCCGGGCCAGGCCGCGGTAGCCGATGGCGAACAGGGGGGCTCCGCAGCCGTCCACGCCGGTCGCGGCGACCTTCTCGCCGGCCAGGTCCTCGACGGTGTCCCGCAGGGCCCGCTGCAGGGGATGGCCGGGGTCGAGGTAGGTGGCCGTGTCCCAGCCGTTGGCGACGCAGGTGGCGAGCATCGCGGCGTGCTTGCCCGAGCAGTTCATCGTCAGCGGAGTGGGGCCGCCGCCGGCCGCCAGGTGGTCCCGCAGTGCGGCTTCCCCGATGGGCAGCGCGGCCGTGCACCGCAGAGCGCTGGTGTCGAGGCCGGCGCCCCCGAGGATCTCGCGGACGCCGTCGAGGTGGAAGGCCTCGCCGGAGTGGCTGGCGCAGGCCAGGGCCAGCAGTTCGCCGTCCAGGTCGAGTCCGGCACGCAGCATGCCGAGGGCCTGGAGCGGCTTGTTGGACGACCGGGGGTACATCGGGCGGTCGGTCTCGCCGACGCTCAGCACCGTCCGCCCGTCAGGACCGAGTGCGAGGACCGTCCCGTGGTGCACCGACTCCAGGAAGTCACCTCGCCACACCTCCGCCACCATCGCGTGCACAGCGCATTCCCCTCTCTTCGGCCCCACGGCCGAAAGGACGACTCGAAGTGTCAACAGTTATCACTTTAACGTGGTCCGCGCCGATGCCCCCGCCGGGTGCTGACATACTCGGACGCGGCCCTGTGCCACCGTCGGCCGCCGACGCCACGGCGCTCCGGCCCATCACCCCGGGCACACCCCCCGACCTGGCCGGACGACAGCGGCGGCCAGTCCCGAACGGACGGACACCACCCATGCCAGAGACCCTCCGGCGCGGCCTGGCGGGCCAGCTCGTGGGCACGCTCCGCGAGCGCGTCCTCACCGGCGAGATCCCGTCCGGAACCCGGATCAACGAGGTGGAGGTCGCCCGCGAGCTGGGCATCAGCAGGGGACCGCTGCGCGAGGCCATCCGGCAGCTCGTCAGCGAGGGCCTGCTCGTGCACGTGCCCAACAAGGGCGCCGTCGTCTTCGAGGCCGGCCCGCGGGAGGTCGAGGCCCTGTTCGAGCTGCGGTCCGCGCTGGAGACCGCCGCCGCGCGCCTGGCCGCCGAGCGGCGCGACCGCAAGGACGTCACGGCCCTGCGCCGGGCGTGCGAACAGTCGAGGAAGCTGATGACCGGGGGCCGCCGGTTCGCCCACCGCAGCAGTCTCGACTTCCACCAGGCGCTGCTCGACGCGGCCCGCAGCCCCCGGATCGCCGAACAGGTGGAGCGCGTGCACCAGCAGATCGCGGTGCTCCGCAGCCGGCACAACGTGCCGGCCTCGCACACCGAGGCCTCGATAACCGACCACGAGCACCTCGCGGAGGCCGTCGCCGAGGGCCGGGCCGACCGCGCCGCCGAGGTCATGGCCCGCCACCTCGACCGGGTCCGGGAGCAGATGATCGCGCACATGACGGAGCAGTGACGCCCAGCTGCCCAGCTGCCCAGCTGCCCAGCTGCCCAGCTGCCCACGGGCGACGGGCGACGGCCTCGGGTCGGGCCGGGCTACCGCGCCGCGACCGGCTCCCCGCTGTCCTGGTCGAGGTTGAACACCCGCCGATAGGAGTCGGTCACCACGGTGATCTGCTCCCGCCCGGTCCAGCTCGCCTCCACCAGCCGGGCGTCGCCCTGGTCCCTGCCGACGTCCGCCAGCGACCAGCGCCGGGCCGACCAGCCCTCACCGCTCTCCAGCAGCACCTGCCAGTGCTCGCCCGACTCCGGCCCGGTGGCGTACGAGCGGTGCACCACCACCAGGGCGCGCTCGGCCCCGGCCGGGGCGTCCTCCCGGCTGCGGGTCTCGGCCGCCGACACCTTGTGCGCGGCCACCACGCCGAGCAGGAACACCACCCCGGCGGTCACCGTGACGGTCCGGGTGGCCGTCCGCACCGCGGCGCGCAGGTCGCCCAGCCAGGCGGCCGCGATCAGCGCCGCCAGCGCGCCGCCGAGCAGCAGCTCCGGCCGGTTGAACAGGTCGGCCACCAGCATCCGCCCGCCCGACCGGCTCTCCCACTGCCCCTCGGTGTAGAGCAGCACGGCGGCCAGCCCGCCGGCCGCCAGCAGCCGGACCAGGACGCGCCTGGACCGGGACGTGCGTCGGTTCGTCGTCCCCCGGTTCATCGTCCCTCCGCCCCCGTTCCCCGTTCCCCCGTGGTCGCGGTCACAGCTCGGCGAGCAGCTTCCGGCCCTCCGGCCAGTCGCCCAGTCCGGAGTCGGAGTTGAGGTGCCCGTACGCGCCCGGCTCGACGTACCGGGCGCCCCAGGCGGCGGCGAACGCGCGGGCCCGCTCGGGGGAGACCCACGGGTCGTCGGTCGAGGAGACCACCACGGCCGGGAACGGCAAGGGCTCCAGCGCCACCGGGCGGAAGCCCACCAGCTCCGGGACCTCGGCGGTGTCGACGTCCGCCGGGGCCACCAGCAGCGCGCCCCGGACGGCGGCGGTCCGCCCGGCGGCGGCGGTGGCCGCCCAGTGGGCCGCCGTGACGCAGCCCAGGCTGTGGGCGACCAGTACCACCGGGCCCCGGGCGGCGGCCACCGCCGCGTCCACCCGGGCCACCCAGTCCGTCCGCTCCGGGTGGTCCCAGTCCGCCTGTTCGACCCGGCGGAAGGAGTCCGGCTCGGCCGCCTCCCAGCGGGTCTGCCAGTGCTCGGGGCCGGAGTTCTGGTAGCCGGGCAGGACGAGGTGGGTGGTGCGGTCGGGCATGGGCTTCTCCGGGAGGGGGACGGTCACAGGCAGCAGGAGTCTAGGACCCGGGCCGCCGGCCTCCGCAGCCGGGCGTCCCACCCGCGCGCACTCCCCGCAACCGGCGCACGCACGTCCGTATGCGCCGTTGCGCGCCCGGTGCGCCCCGTTGCCAACGGTGACCCCGGTACGGGAGGTTGGACCGGGCCCGGGCCGGCTGCCACCGCCCGGCGCCCGTACCCGACCTGAGGCTCGACCACGTGGAGGGATGTCGGCGATGACATCGAAGATCCTGCTCGTCACCGGGGACGCCGCCGAGTCACTGGAGGTGTTCTACCCGTACCAGCGGCTGCGCGAGGAGGGCTACCAGGTCGACATCGCGGCCCCGACGAAGAAGCGCCTCCAGTTCGTGGTGCACGACTTCGTCGAGGGGTTCGACACCTACACCGAGAAGCCCGGCTACACCTGGCCCGCCGACGTGGCCCTCGCCGACGTCGACCCGGCCGACTACGTGGCCCTGGTCATCCCCGGCGGCCGCGCCCCCGAGTACCTGCGCAACGACCCGGACGTGCAGCGGATCGCGCAGCACTTCTTCGCCGAGGACAAGCCCGTCGCCCAGATCTGCCACGGCCCGCTGATCACCGCCGCCGCCGGCGTGCTGAACGGCCGCCGCACCTCGGCCTACCCGGCGCTGGCCCCGGACATCAAGGCGGCGGGCGCCGAGTTCGTGGACGGCGAGGCCGTGGTGGACGGCACGGTCGTCTCGGCCCGCGCCTGGCCCGACCACCCGGGGTGGCTGCGCGCCTTCGTCGAGGTCCTGCGCACCAAGGCGCCGCTCGCCTGACGCGCCCCGGAGCCGTTCCGGCCGGCGTTCCCGGAGCCGTACCCCGAGCCGTCCCGGGGTACGGCTCCGGGGCCGTCCCGGGTTCGCTCCGGGTCGGACCCCGCCCCCAGGCCGAGGACCGGCGGCAGAAACCATGACAGGGTGTCAGAAGTCGGGGCCCGCACTCCGGGCCGCGCCGACTGGGAGGCCGCCGACGCCGCCCTCGCCGGGATGACCGACCCCGGCTACGCGACCTCCGCCCTCGACGCCCTGCTCGGCGGCCGCCTGCTGCGCCCGGCCGAACTCGCCGCCATGCAACAGACCACCGCCAACGGCGAGGGCCGGAGCTACGGCCTCGGCCTGCAGCGCCTGGACACCCCCTGCGGCTCCTTCTGGGGCCACGCCGGCGGCATCCCCGGCTACAGCACGATGATGCTTGGCTCGGCGGACGGCAGGCGCGAGTTCGCCGCGAACACCACCGTCTACGACGCCCCGGACGACGCCGCCAACGCCGCCTGGAACAAGGTGATCGAGACCGCGCTGTGCGGAGCCCGGCCGGTGGCCGCCGGAACCGACCTCGCCCGCACGGCGCCGTGACCGACCCCCTACGCTGACCGGCGGGCGAACGGCCCACCGTCACCAGGAGGACGAGACATGGCAGAGCCGCTGATCGCCGCCGTCGGGGGCAGGGTGCCCGCCGTCGACCCGGGCGCCTTCGTGGCGCCGAACGCCGTCGTGGTCGGGGACGTGACCGTCGCCGCCGGCGCCGGTGTCTGGTACGGCGCGGTGCTGCGCGGCGACGCCGAGTCGATCAGCGTCGGCGCGGGCAGCAACATCCAGGACAACTGCACCCTGCACGCCGACCCCGGCTTCCCGCTGGTGGTCGGCGAGCGGATCTCGGTCGGCCACAACGCCGTGCTGCACGGCTGCACCGTCGAGGACGACGTGCTGGTGGGCATGAACGCCACCGTGCTCAACGGCGCCCGGATCGGCACCGGCTCGCTGGTCGCGGCCGGCGCGGTGGTGCCGCAGGGCATGGTCGTCCCGCCCGGCTCACTGGTCGCCGGCGTCCCGGCCAGGGTCCGCCGGGAGCTGACCGAGGACGAGAAGGCGGGCATCAGGGCCAACGGCGCCGGCTACCAGCTGCTCGCCGAGGCCCACCGGGAGATATGAGGCCCACCGGGAGACACCGGGCCCGTGCTAGGCGGTGGTCATCGCGGCCGCCGCCGGTTCCGTCGCCACGGGGGCGGGCCGGCGGCGGTCGACCACCCAGGCGAGCACCGCGATCAGCGTCCCCGCGGCGGCCAGGACCGCGCCGACCAGCGTCGGGGCGGTCCAGCCGAGCCCGGCGTCCAGCGCCAGCCCGCCGAAGTACGCGCCCTGGGCGTTGGCCAGGTTGAAGGCGCCCTGGACCGTCGCCGAGGCGAGGGTCGGCGCGCTGCGCGCCTTCCGGAGCACCAGGGTCTGCACGGCCGGCACGATCGCGAAGCCGAACAGCCCGATCAGCACCACCGTGACGGCCGCCGACCAGCGGGCGTGCGCGGTCACCGCGAACAGTGCCAGGGTGGCGGAGAGCAGCACGAAGGCCGCGCACACGGTGGGCCGCAGCGCCCGGTCGGCGGCGAACCCGCCCAGCACGTTGCCGATCGTCATGCCGACGCCGAACAGTGCGAGCACCAGGGTCACCGAGCCGGTGGCGTAGCCGGAGACGTTGGTGAGCAGCGGGGCGATGTAGCTGTAGCAGGCGAAGAAGCCGCCGCAGCCGAACACCACGGTGGCCAGCGCCAGCCAGAGCTGCCCGCTGCGGAAGGCCCGCAGCTCGTTCCGGAGCCCGGACTGGCCGGGGGAGGGCAGCGCGGGCACCAGCCGGGCGATGGCGAGCGTCCCGGCGGCCGCGATCAGCACGACCACCAGCATGGTCGCCCGCCAGCCCAGGTGCTGGCCGAGCAGGGTCGCGGCCGGGACGCCGACGATGTTGGCGACGGTCAGGCCGGAGAACATCACGGCCACCGCCCGGGCCCGGCGGTCCGGTGCGACCAGCTCGGCCGCCGCCACCGCGCCCGCCCCGAAGAAGGCGCCGTGCGGCAGCCCGGTGATCAGCCGGGCGGCGGCCAGGGTCCAGAAGTCCGGCGCCACCGCGCACAGCAGGTTGCCGGTCGCGAACAGTCCGGCCAGCGCCACCAGCACCGCCTTGCGGGGCCGCCCGGCGGCCAGCGCGGTCAGCAGCGGCGCACCGACCACCACCCCCAGGGCGTACGCCGAGATCAGCCAGCCCGCCTGCGGGATGGAGACGTGGAGGCTGTCGGCGACCTGGGGGAGCAGCCCCATGGCGGCGAACTCGGTGGTTCCGATGGCGAACGCGGTGACGGCCAGCGCGAGCAGCGCGAGAGGCAAGGGGGTGACTCCGGAGTGATGCCGACGGACCGGGGAAGCGCGCGGCGGGAGGAAGGTGGAACGGAGGTGGGACGGCGGTGGGACGAATTCGTTCGTCCGGCATCCTAATCCGGCCGGATGACGGCGCTGTGAGGTGCGTGTGACGAAAGGGGGTCGCCGACACGGCTCCCGCGCGCGAGACTGGGAGCATGTGCCGCAACATCAAGACGCTGCGACCCCCCGTCACGCCCGACGCCGACGAGGAGGACTTCCACGCCGCCGCGCTCCAGTACGTCCGCAAGGTGTCCGGGTTCCGCGCCCCCGCGGCGCACAACCGGGAGGCCTTCGACCGGGCGGTGGAGGCGGTCGCGGAGGCCACCGCCCGGCTGCTCGCGGAGCTGGAGGTCCGCGGCCCGCACACGCGGGCCGCCGTGCCGGCCGAGGTCGCCGGGTAGGCAGGAGCAGGTGTGATGAAACCCGCCGAGCGTTACGCCCTCACCTTCCCCGGGACCCCGGGCACCCAGGCCCCGCAGGACGTCGTGGTGGTCACCCGCACCGACGCGAGCGGGCCGGGCGGCCACCCGGTGTACGAGGACGAGAGCGGCATCGTCCGGGCCGAGATCAGCGCCGCCGGCGAGGTCCGGATGCTCGCCAGCGGCGGCCACCAGAGTCCGCACGTGCCGGTGCATGCCCACCCGCTGACCTGACCGGCGCCCGCCCGGCCGCAGCCGGACCGCCCGGAACCGGGAAGGGGTGAGGCCGCCCGTGGTCGGGAACAATCGCCGTATGACCACAGCGAGTTGGCAGGGCGTCGTCATCGCCGAGAGCGACGACACCGTCGTCGTCGAGGGCAATCACTACTTCCCGGCCGAGGCGGTGCGCACCGAGTACCTGCGCCCCTCGGACACCACCACGGTGTGCGGCTGGAAGGGCACCGCCGGCTACCACACCCTGGAGGTGGACGGGCGGACCAACCCGGACGCCGCCTGGTTCTACGCCGACCCCGAGCCCGGGGCCGAGCACGTGCGCGGCCGGATCGCCTTCTGGCACGGGGTGGAGGTCGCCGAGTAGGCCCCCCAGGGCGGTGCCGTCGTCGCGAAAGGGGTACCGGGTTCCCATGGCAGTCTTCCGCAGGCCGGGCCGCTCCCGGCCGGCTCCCGAGCCCGATCTGAGCGAGCAGCTCGCCGAACTGGTCGAGGAGTCCGAGCAGCCCGTCGGCCCGGTCGCCGAGTACGCTGCGAAGCAGCGCGGCCGCGGCCGGGCCGTGGTGCTGCACACCGCCCGGCTGCTCGGCCACGGCGGGCGGGCCGCCGCCAGGGGAACGGCCAAGGGCGCCGCGTACGGCGGCCGGGCCCTGACCGAACAGCTGGTGCGGACCGCGCCCCGGATCCCGGTGCGCGACCTCGCCACCCTGCGGGCGCAGCACCCGGACGCGGCCTTCCCGGAGCAGCTGGCCGACCTGCTGGTCACCGGCGCCGTCCGGGCCTCCAGCGCGCTCGGCGCGGGCGTCGGCGCGGCGGCGATGCTGCCGGTGCCGCCCGCGATGCCGCTGGAGATCGCCGCCGAGACGCTCGCGGTGGCGGCCGTGGAGATCAAGCTGATCGCCGAGCTGCACGAGGTCTACGGCACTCCGGCGCAGGGCGGCGCCACCCAGCGGACCGGCGCCTACCTCGGCGCCTGGGCCAACCGCCGGGGGATCGACGCGAACCTGCTGGTGCGGCCCGCCGGCTTCGCCGCGCTGGCGATCAGCTCGGAGGTGCGCCAGCAGGTCCGCCGCCGGCTGACCCGCAGCTCGCTGCGCCACCTGCCGGCGGTGATACCGCTGCTGGTCGGCGCCGGCATCGGCGCGACCATGAACCGCCGCGACACCCGCCGGCTGGCCGGCGAGGTGCGGGCGGACCTGCGCGGGCGCCGCCCGGCGGACGGCGGCTACTGGGCCGAGGCCGCGCCGGTGCCGAAGGGCGGGGCGGTGCCGAAGGGCGGGGCGGTGGAGGCCGACGGGAAGGCTCCGTAGCGGCGAGGAGCAGGACGGCGCGCCCGGGACCGGTCCGGGGCGCGCCGTCGTCCTGCCGTTCCTCCTGGAGCTGCCGGGAGTGCCCCCACCGCAGTGGCTCCCTCCTCCGCCTTGCGATGCACGCACCCCAACGCCGCCCCGCCCGCCCTCCGGGCGGACGACGGGAGTTTGAAGACAGCCGCTACGGCTTCGGCGGGGCCGGGGCACCCGCGCCCCGGCCGGCCTTGACGCCGTTCACCATCGCCTGGTGGATCGCCCGCGCGGTGCTCTCGTCGTGTGCCGGCACCGGGCTGCCGGCGACCGTGTACCAGTCCAGCGCGCCGGTGTACTGGACGGTCAGCCTCGCCTCGCCGTCCACCCAGGTGGTGTGCACGGTGAGGTCGCCGGAGATGGGGCCGACCTCGGTGGTGGTCACCCCACCGGGGCCGCTGATGATCGATTGGGTGGTCCAGGTCGCCCACGACGTGCGCGGGTCCGCGGACGGCCGGGCCTGGCGGTTGCCTTGGTCGTGTTCGGTCATGCGCCTATCCTCCCCCGCGGGTGGCCCGCCGCCGGAGCAGCGACACCCGCGGTCACGGCGACCGCCCGGTCCCACCGGGCGGTCGAGTCGGTACGGCGGACGGTTCAGTCGGGTTGGCCGGGTTCGTCCAGCATGGGGGCGCCCTCCGCCTGGGAGGTGTCCTGCGCGTGCAGGTTCTGCATCGAGGGGATGCCCTCCTCGGGGTCCGCGGCGCGGACGTCCTCGTCGTCCTCGGTGCTCACCTTGGACCGGTCGCTCATGTCGGTCATCGCGGGCTCCGTCTCCTCGGCCGGTCCCGGCGCGCGGGGTCGCGGGCGCGGCAGGACCGGAGGTGTCTCTTCGCCCCTCCAGCCTGCCTCCGCCCCGGCGTCGGGGCCAGCCGGGTGACCCGGCGGGCCTCCGCGGGCCTCCGCGGACCTCGCCCGGACCTCGCCCGGTCGTCACCAGGCGACGGGCAGTGACCGCATGCCGTAGATGAACGAGTCGGTGCGGAACGCCAGCTCGTCGCGGGGGACGGTCAGCCGCAGCCCGGGCAGCCGCCGGAACAGCGTGGCCAGCGCGATCTGCAGTTCGGCGCGGGCGAGCGGCTGGCCGAGGCACTGGTGCACGCCGAAGCCGAAGGCCAGGTGCCGCCGGGCGTCCCGGTCCAGGTCCAGCTCGTCGACCGGCAGCCGGTCGGCGCCGCCGAACACCTCCTCGTCCCGGTTGGCGGTGGAGAGCATCGCGATCACGCCCTCCCCGGCGCGGACCGTGGTGCCGCCCAGTTCCACGTCCTCCAGGGCCAGCCGGGCCACCCCGGTGTGGACGATGGTGAGGTGGCGCAGCAGCTCCTCCACCGCGCCGGGCAGGGCGGCCGGGTCGGCCAGCCTGGCGATCTGCTCGGGCCGGTCCAGCAGCAGGGCGGTGGAGAGCGAGATCATGTTCGCGGTCGTCTCGTGCCCGGCGATCAGCAGCAGGATGCCGGTGCTGGCGACCTCGCGCGGGGTGAGGTCGTCCCGGACGGCGAGCCGGCTGATGATGTCGTCCCGCGGCTCCGCCCGCTTGCGGGTCGCCAGCCCCTCCAGGTACTCCAGCATCTCGTCCCGGGCCGCCAGGCGCTGCTCGATCGTTTTGGCGTTGCTGAGCAGCGTCCGGCCGACGCCCTGGAAGAACTCGTGGTCCTCGTAGGGGACGCCGAGCAGCAGGCAGATCACCAGGGAGGGGACGGGCAGCGCGAAGTCGGCGACCAGGTCGGCCTCGGTGCGGCCATCGGTCATGGCGTCCAGCGCCTCGTCCACGATCCGCTGGATGTCCGGGCGCATCGCCTGGACCCGTTTGACCAGGAAGTCCCCGGTGACCATGCGGCGCAGCCGGGCGTGCTCGGGGTCGTCCAGGTTCAGGAAGCTCGGGGTATCGGTGATCTGCTCCCGGTCGCCGGCGACCAGCAGCGGGAAGGAGGGGTGGCGTATGTCGGCGCTGAACCGGCGGTCGGACAGGATGGTGCGGACCTCGGCGTAGCCGGTGGCCAGCCAGCAGGAATCGCCGCCGGGCAGATCGCCGCGGGTCAGCGGGGCGCTCGCGGCGGCCTCGGTGTACGCGGGCGGCGGGCCGAACGGGCAGCCGGCGGAGTGCCGGGCCGGGAGCGGGACGGCGGGGACGGTGGGCGTGCTCGTCAAGGCGGGGTCTCCTTGCGTCGCGATGGTTCTCCGGTGGGGGTGGTGTGGTGACCGGACGTCGGTCAGGGGCGGGCCGGGGTGTCCGGAACGGCCCGGCCTCGGCCTCCCGGCCTACTCGGCCTGTGCGGGCCCGTCCTCGACCACGGTGATCGCACCGCCCGGGCAGAGCTGGGCGGCCAGTCTGAGATCGTCGAACTGGTCCGGCCGGAAGGAGGTCTGACGGAGTCTCACCAGGCTGTCGTGGTCGTCCTGGTCGAAGACCTCGGGAACGTTCGTGACGCACATCCCGGAGCTGCAGCAGCGGTCCCGGTCGACATTCACCCGCATGGTCGGGCACCTCTCGCCAGTGCGCCGCCGGCTGCCCGGCGGCCGCCTCTCGTTGTCATTGCCAACCTAACCGGCGCTGCTCCGTCCACGGAGGGCGCGGTGGCGGGATCACCGAGAATGGCCGATTCGGCTCCCGTCGGAGCCCCCGGGCGGTGAACCAGGTTTGAATTGACGCCGTGGTGACAAGTGCGCGCCCCGCAGCCACCGGCCCCTGAGCCGGCCCGGATCCGGCCCTTCGGCGGTGGCTCACCGGCCTTTCGGCGGTGGCTCACCGCCCTTCGCCAGCGGCTCACAGCCCCTCGGCGGCGGCGATCTCCCGTACGGTCGCGACGGTGTCGGCCTCGTCGGCGCTCTTGTCCGGCCGGTAGCGCACCACCCGGGCGAACCGCAGGGTGAGACCGGCCGGATAGCGGGAGCTGCGCTGCACCCCGTCGAAGGCGATCTCGACGACCAGTTCCGGTCGGACCCGCACCGTCCAGGCGTCCCGCCCGGTCTCCCGGGCCAGCAGTTCGGCGGTCTGCCGGGCGAGCGTCTCGTCGGTCAGGCCCTTGAAGGTCTTGCCGAGCATCACCCACGGGCCCAGCCCCGGTTCGCCCGCCGCCCGGGCGCCCAGGTGCAGGTTGCTGAGGAAGCCGCGCCGCCGCCCGCTGCCCCACTCGGCGGCCAGCACCACCAGGTCCAGGGTGTGCCGGGGCTTGACCTTGATCCAGCCCGCGCCGCGCCGCCCGGCCGCGTACGGGGCCGCCGGATCCTTCACCAGCACGCCCTCGTGGCCGAGCGCCAGCGTCTCCCGGAAGAAGGCCAGCGCCCGGTCGCGGTCCCCGGTCTCGACGCGGGCCGGCCGCAGGCCGTCCGGCACCGCCTCGGCCAGCGCCGCCCAGCGCTCCCGGCCGGGACGGTCCACCAGGTCCTCGCCGTCCCGGTGCAGCAGGTCGAAGAAGTAGGCGTCGAGCGGGACTTCGGCACGCAGCCGGTGCGGCTCCCGCCGGGAGGCGGTGCGTGCGGCGGTCTCCTGGAACGGGCGCGGCCGGCCGTCCGGGCCGAGCGCGATCGCCTCACCGTCCAGCACCGCCGAGCGCAGCGGCAGCGCCAGCGCGGCCTCGGTCACCTCGGGGACGCGGGCGGTGATGTCCTCCAGGCCGCGGGTGAACACCGCGACCTCCCCGCCCTCCCGGTGCACCTGCACCCGGACGCCGTCCAGCTTCCACTCCACCGCGGCCGGGCCGGTGCGCTCCAGCGCGGTGGCCACGTCCGGCGCCGAGGCGGCCAGCATCGGCCGCACCGCCCGTCCCACGTCCAGCCGGAACGCCGCGAGCGCCGGCTGCCCACCGGTCAGCGCGGCCTGCGCCACCGCGCGGGCCGACCCCCGGAACATCAACGCCCGCCGCACCGCCGCCGCCGGCACCCCGGCCGCCCGCGCCACGGCGTCCCCCACCACCGCGTCCAGCGCCCCCTGCCGCAGGTCCCCGACCAGCACCGCCCGCAGGAACCCCTGTTCCACGGCGGTCGCCCGCGCGAACAGCCTGTGCAACAAGCGCCGCCGCTCCGCCTGGGCCCCCGTCCCGTGCACCCCCGCGATCAGCTCCAGTTCCCGCTCCACCTCCCGGACGCCGAGCGAGGCCTCCGCCGCCGGCTCCGGCAGCCCCCGCAGCGCCGCGGGCCCGATGCCGGTCCGCAGCCGCTGCGACTCCCCGGACAGCAGGGCGACCGCCGCCGCCCCCTCCACCGGCCCAAGGCCCCGCAGACAACCGGCCAACAACTCCGTCTTCGCCCGCCGTCCGGCCTCCGCCGCCACCTCCCGCGACACCGATGCCAGCCGCAGCAACCCCGCCACAGCACCACCTCCACCCCCCTCAGCATCCGCCCCGGCCGCCGGCCCCGCACCACGGCCGGCGCCCCTCCCGGCGCCCCTCCCGCGCGGCACCGAGCGCCCGTCGCCGCAAGGCGCCGCGATGGCGCAGGGGGCGGGTGCTCTTGGCCGGGCCGGTGATCAGCGACGGGGCGACGGGGCGTCATGCTGAGGGCCCGCACCACCTTCCGAGTGATGGAGACCGAGATGAGCGACACCCCCACGACCCGCTGGAGCGTCGGCGCGCCCGAGGCCGGTGACTTCGCGGCCTGGCGCGAACTGTTCCGTGGGTACGGCGACTTCTACCGGGTCCCGGTTCCGGAGGAGAAGGCCGAGCTGGTCTGGTCCTGGCTGATGGACCCGGGGCACGAGGTGGCGGGGCTCCTGGTGCGGGACGGCGACGGTAGGCCGGTCGGCCTCGCGCACTACCGGCCGTTCGCGCGACCTCTGCACGGGGCCGTCGGGTGCTTCCTGGACGATCTGTTCGTGGCGCCCGAGGTCCGGGGCGGCGGCGCGGTGGACGCGCTGTTGGGCCGGCTGCGGGAAATCGCGGCGGAACGCGGCTGGAACACCGTCCGCTGGATCACCTCCGAGGACAATTACCGGGCCCGCGGAAAATACGACAAGGTCGCCGTACGGACCAGGTTCCTCACCTACGACATGGCCCCGGAGGCACCGGTCGACTGAGGCCGCGGCCCGACCGCCGGACATTCGTTCGGAGTTTCTGTTATCGGCGCCCGGCCGGGAGGTCTCCCATGTGTCGACACCCGACCAGTCGACCCGGAACAGAAAGCGTGGCCACGTGAACAGCGACGACAGGACGACCATCCTCCCGGCGAGCGGAGGCGGCGCCGGCAGCGACAGCGGGAGTGGAGCCGGCGGCCGCTCCGGCGGCCGGGCGGCACGGCGGGCTGCCGAGCGGCACACCGGGCGGGGCCGGCGGGCGCGTCGGCGCGGCGGGATCGTGCCGGTCACCGCGGTCGTCGCGGCCGTGGCCGGCACCGGGCTGTTCGCCGCGCTGGCCGGCGCGGGCTACGCGGCGTACGGCGGCAAGCAGACCGACCGGGACACGGCGGGCCAGTCGCTCTCCGCCGACATGCTGATCTCCGCGGAGCTGGGCACGCGCGAGGGCATCCAGGTGCCCGGCGCCGGCGGGACGAACCCGGACGTCCTTCCCCCGGCCACCCCCACCGCCACCGACCCGGCGGCCGTTCCGAGCACCTCGCTCACGCCGACCTCGACCGCTCCGGCCTCCCCGGCGGCCGCGGCCACCGCCGCCCCGAACGCCGCGCCCACCCCCGTGGCCTCCGCGCCCAAGGCGGCCTCGGACGCCGCCCGGGCCGCCACCGGCGGCTTCCCGTTCCCGCCCAAGCGGCCCACCGTGGCCCCGCCGGCGGGCGGCGGCGCGGCTCCGTCGTACGCCCAGCAGGTCGTGGACCTGGTCAACGTCGAGCGCAGCAAGGCCGGCTGCGGGCCGGTCAGCGCGGAGCCCCGGCTGACGAGCGCCGCCCAGGCGCACAGCAACGACATGGCCGACCGCAACTACTTCGACCACGCCAGCCCCGAGGGTTACCACGCCGACCACCGGATCGAGGCGGCCGGCTACAGCTGGAGCACCTGGGGCGAGAACATCGCCCGCGGCCAGAAGGGCCCGGCCGACGTGATGAACTCCTGGATGAACAGCCCCGGCCACCGGGCCAACATCCTCAACTGCTCGTTCAAGCAGCTCGGCGTGGGCGTGCGGCCGGGCGCCAACGGTCCGTGGTGGACCCAGGTGTTCGCGTCCCCGGCGTGAATCGGCCCGGCCTGGTCCGCTCCGGTCCGGTCCGGGCTCAGGCTCGGGCCGAGTAGTCCGGACCGATTTTCCGATTCCGTGCACATTGTTGTTATCTGATCACTCCACACGGGTCTCCGAGGAGGCAGCGGCGGACGGATACACGGCAAGACGGAGTGCGGACCATGAACGCTGATGTGCAGAACAGGACCGGGACCACCCTGGTGCTAGCGGCGCAGGCAGGTGACCGGCAGGCCCAGGAGGCGCTGGTCGCGGCCTGGCTGCCGCTCGTCTACAACGTGGCCGGCCGCGCCCTCGGCGGCCACGCCGACGTGGACGACGTCGCGCAGGAGACCATGATCCGCGCCCTGGACGGCCTGGACGGGCTCCGCGACCCCGAGTCCTTCCGGTCCTGGCTGGTCGCCATCACCATGAACCAGGTGCGCCGTCGGCACGCCGCCGGCCAGCAGCAGCCGACCGTCGGCGGGCTGGACGAGACCTGGGAGGTCGCCGACCCCCGGGCCGACTTCACGGACCTCACCATCCTGCGCCTCGGCCTGTCCGGCCAGCGCCGCGAGGTGGCCGAGGCCACCCGCTGGCTGGACCCGGACGACCGGGAGCTGCTCGCCCTCTGGTGGCTGGAGGCCGCCGGCGAACTGACCCGGGCCGAACTCGCCGACGCCCTCGACCTGAGCCCGCAGCACACCGCCGTGCGCGTACAGCGGATGAAGAAGCAGCTCGAAGCGGGCCGCATCGTCGTCCGCGCGCTCTGTGCCTACCCCCGCTGCCCCGGACTGACCGAGCTCACCGCGGGGTTCGACGGCACCCCGAACTCGGTCTGGCGCAAGCGCATAGCCCGCCACATCCGCGACTGCGCCGACTGCGACGGCCTCGGCCGGGACCTCTTCCCGGCGGAGGGACTGCTGGCCGGCCTCGCCCTGGTGCCGATCCCGCTCGACTGGCCCGTGCTGCTGCACTTCCAGCACACCGCGGCCGCCGTCGTCTCCTCGGCGGCCGCCACCGGAACGGGAGCCTCCACCGGAGCGGGGGCCGGGGCTCACGCCGGTGCCGGGGCGCATGCGGGAGGGCACGGCGGCTGGGCCGGCACCGCGGCCCGCAAGGCCGTCCTGGCGAGCGGGGCGGCCGCGGCGGTCGCGGTGACCACCCTGGCCCTGGTCTGGCCGCAGGCCGAACCCCCGCAGCCGACGGCACCCGAGCCCACCGCTCCGGCCGCGGCACCGGACACGCCGACGGCCGCCGCCGCACCCGCTGCCGTCGCCCCCGAGCCGACCCCGCTGCCCGCGGAGAGCCCGGCGGCGACGGCGACGTCCGCACCGACGCCCACCGCGACCCGCACCGCCGCCGCGACACCGCAGCCCAACCCGGAACGCCAGCTGGTGGACCTGGTCAACGCCGAACGCGCCAGGGCGGGTTGCGCCCCGCTGCGGATCGACCCCCGGCTGCACGGCACGGCCCAGAAGCACGCGGACGACATGGCCACCCGCGGCTTCTTCGACCACGTCAACCCGGAGGGCGTCCGCACCGAGGCCCGGATCACCGCCGCCGGCTACCGCTGGTCCCAGTGGGGCGAGAACCTCGACCGGGGCCCGACCACCCCGGCCGCCGTCTTCGCCCGCTGGATGGACGGCGGAATCCACCAGTCCAACATGCTCGACTGCGGATTCAAGGACATCGGCGTCGGCTTCGCCACCAGCTCCGCCGGCACCCCCTACTGGACCCAGGACCTCGGAGCCCCGATGTCCTGAACCGTGTCCGTGACCGTGTCCGTGACCGTGTCCGGTGCGGTGGGCGCCGGCGCCGGACTACGCGGGAGTGGCCGCCACCAGGCCGTTCGCCGACCCGGTCACATAGCCGGTGGCCTCCCCGAGGACGCCACCCGCGTCACCGACCTGCCCGGGCACCACGTCCGGAGCGCTGCTCAGCGGCCCGGGCAGTCCCTCCTGCCCGCCCACGGCACTGGCGTGCGCACTCGGTGCGGTGAGGGAGGCCACGACACCAACGGCGAGCGAGGCAACGGCGAGCATGCTGCGCTTCTTCATGGCCGGTCCAACGACGCTGCGCCGGAAGGGTTACGGCCCGGACCCGCCCGCGGGCCCGCGGCAGGGGTGTCCGGAAAGGTTGGACGGCCCGCGAACCGACCGGGACTCTGCCGGGCGGCGGGCGGGCCGTGGGAACCACCATGGCCCCACCCGCCCCTGCCGGTCAGGGGCGCGTACGGTGCGACCGGACGCACGGCGGCGCGCCGGGCGTGCACCAGCAGCCCCAGCCGCGCCGTCAGAGCGTTCCGGAGCCCCGCGCCACCCCGGGCCCGCCCGCCCCTGCGGCCCCACGGTCCCAGGCCGAGGGCCCGGGAACCGCCACCCCCGCAGCGCCCGGCGCGGCCGGAACCGCCGGCACCGCCCCCGCCGGGCCGACCGGGCCCACCACCCAGTCCGGATGCCCCGGCATCGGCGGTGTCCGCAGCCCGTACAGCCAGTCGTGGAGGAAGCCGCGCAGGTCCTGCCCGGACACCGCGGAGGCCGTCCGCACGTAGTCCTCGGTGCTCGCGTTCCCGTACCGGTGGGTGCCCAGGAAGGTGCGCTCGATCCGGTCGAAGGCCTCCGCCCCGACCTTCTCCCGCAGCGCGAACAGCACCAGCGCGCCGCCGGTGTACCGCTGGCTGTCGAAGAGGTCGGCGGCGGTGGGGGAGGCGACCGGCCCGGAGTCGTGCCGCCACTGGTCGCCCAGCCCGTAGACGTAGCGCATCCGGTCGACCAGCGTGGTGTGGCCCCAGACGTCCGGCCACCCGCGCTCGTAGCGGTACATCAGCCCGTAGAAGTCGGCGTGGCCCTCGTTGAGCCAGAGGTCGGACCATCGGGCGGGGGAGACGCTGTTGCCGAACCAGGAGTGGACCAGCTCGTGCATCATGTGCGAGCCGATCGCCGGCTCCCCCTGCCGCAGGAAGTTCGGCTTGTACAGGGTGAGCGTCTGGGTCTCCAGACCGGTGAAGGCGAACGCGGCCGGGTCGTCCGTGTTGACCGGCAGGATCCCGTACACCTCGAACGGGAACCGCCCCAGGTGGGCTTCCGCCCACACGAGCTGGCCGGGGGTGAGGGCGAGCGCGGGCTCCAGCTCGGCGGCGCGGGCGGTCGGCACGACGTCGCGCAGGGGCAGGCCGTGCGGGCCGGTGCGCTCGCGCACGGTGTAGTCGCCGACCGAGACCTGGACGAGTTCGGTGGCCATCGGCTCGCGGGAGACGTACCGGCGGGTGGTGCGGCCGTCGCCCAGCCGCTCGGTGGCCGTCAACTCGCCGTTGGCCACGCCGAGGAGAGCGTCCGGGGCGGTCACCGCGATGGTGAACCGGGCCTTGTCGCCCGGGTGGTCGTTGCACGGGAAGACGGTGTGCGCGCTGTGGGGCTGGCCGGCCACCGCGAAGCCGTCCGGGGTGGGGACCCAGCCGGTGTGCGGCAGCGCGGCACGGGGATCGGCGCTGTACTCGACGGTGAGCCGGGTGACGGCGCCCGGCAGGAACGGCCCGGCCGGGGTGACCGTCAGCTTCTCGTCGTGGGCCGCGAAGTCCGCCGGCCGTCCGTCGACCCGGACGCTGCGCACGGTCAGCCCGAGCGCGTCCAGCTCCAGCCGGGCGAGGGCGCGGTCCGGCCGTACGGTGATCACGGCCGTGCCGTCCACCGTCCTGGTCCCGGCCCGGTAGTCGAAGGCCAGGTCGTACCCGAGCGCCCGGTACCCGGTGTTCCCGAGCGAGGGGAAGACCGGATCGCCCGGCTCGTCGGCGGCGCCGGCCGTCGGCACGCTCGCGGAGAGCACGACCGCGCTGAGCACGAGCGAGGGAAGGAGACCGGCGCGGGGCCTGAACAAGGGTGATCACCGCACTTCACGACCGGGAGCGGGGGAGAGGGCGGGAGCCGCCGGAACGGGGAGCCCGGCCACGGATGCTAGTGGACCGTCGCGGCGGCCCGGGAGCGATCGGTGCGCTTCGACGACACACCGTGGTCCCCCGGACGGCCCAGGGTGATGGCGCGGCCGCCGCACGCGGTCTATCGTGAGGAGTGCATCGTCCCCTGACGGACGATCCACGGCCGTCGGAAAACCTGGCCAGGTCCGGCGGCCGTACTCTGTTGCCCCGGCACCGCGTGCCCGGCCGCACCCCGTAGGCTGGCGGCTCTGACGACGCCCGCGTACCGGATGCCAGGAGCCGCCGTGACCAGCCCAGCTTCACCCGTTCTGGTGATCGGCGAGTGCGTGGCCGACATCGTCCGATCGGGTGCGGCGCCGGACCGGGTGCACCCCGGCGGCAGCCCCGCGAACGTCGCCTACGGCCTGGCCCGGCTGGGCCGCCCGGCCGTGCTGCTCACCGAACTGGGGCCGGACGCCAACGGCCGGCTGATCCGGCGGCACCTGGAGTCGGCGGGTGTGCGGGTGCGGGCGGCCGAGGTCGCCCGGACGCCCTCGGCGGTGGTGGAACTGGACGGGCAGGGGCGGGCCCGCTACACCTTCGACATCCGCTGGACGCTCCCGCCGACCGAACTGGCCGAGCCGCCCGCCGCGATCCACCTCGGCTCGATCGCGGCGGTCACCGAGCCCGGCGCGGGCTCGGTGCTGGCGCTGGTCGAGCGCTGGCGCGGGCGGGCGTGGATCAGCTACGACCCGAACGTGCGCCCGGCGCTGATGGGCGACCGGGCCGAGTCCGTCCGACGGGTCGAGCGCTGGGTGGCGCTGAGCGACCTGGTCAAGGCCAGCGACGAGGACCTCGCCTGGCTCTACCCGGGCGAGCCGCCCGAGGCGGTGGCCGAGCGCTGGCTGGCCCTCGGCCCGGCCGTGGTCGCGGTCACCCTCGGGGCCGAGGGCGCGTTCGCCCGTACCGCAGGGGGCGGACACGCCGAGGCCGTGGCCCTCCCGGTGCCGGTCGCCGACACCGTCGGTGCCGGCGACTCCTTCATGGCCGCCTTCCTGCACGCCCGTACGGCCGGCGCCGACCTCGCGGTCTGCCTCACCCACGGGGTGACGGCGGCCGCGCTGACCGTCGCCCGCCCGGGCGCCAACCCGCCCTCGGCGGCCGAACTCGCGGCCGCCCTGACGGACGGGCCGCCGTCCCACGCCCCGGCGAGTGCCGGGTAGCCGGGCCCAACCCGCCTACCGCGCAAGGGCGGTGAGGTCCTTTCCGTACCAGATCTCGGCGTACGGACCGCTGCTGTAGGCGGGGATCTCCCGGTACCCGTTGCGCAGGTAGAGCGCGCGGGCCTCGGCCAGGTCGAGGCGGGTGTCGAGGACGATCCGGTCCGCGCCCAGGGAGCGGGCGGCCCGGTCGACGGCGGCCAGCAGTTCGGCGCCGCCGCCGGTGCCGCGCAGGCCGGGGCGGACGAAGACGCGGGTGAGTTCGGCGGTGGTGGCGTCGAGCCGCCGCAGGCCGGCGCAGGAGTGGGCGACGCCGTCGTGACGGCCGATCAGGAAGAGGCCGTCCGGGGCGGCGAGGTCGTCGCTGGGGGAGCCGGCCAGGCCGGACTCCAGCTCCTCGGGGGTGCCCTCCCGGTCGAAGTGCAGGCGGTAGTAGCGGTTGGCCACGTCGTCGTAGTACTCGCGCAGCAGGTCCAGGGCCTCGGGGGCGGTCACGTCGGCGGTGGCGACGGTCCAGGGGCCGGAGCTGCGGGGCGCGGTGTTGGTCATGGGCGCATGATCCACTTCATGGCGCCGCCCCCGCAATCGGTTTTCCCGGCGGCCCGGCCCGACCGCCCCGCTCCACCCCGGTCGCCCGGCCGATCGGCCGTCCGGTCGGCCGCCGCCCGGGGCAAAGGAACGGCAAGGCTCCGGTGCGTCGTTGCCCCGCGCGGGTGACGTGGGGATTGGCGGTGGTGCGCGGCGGGGGAGCAGTGCAGCTATGAACAGACCATCAGGTTGTCGTATTAGTGCGGATCTGAGGGGGAATCAGCAGCGCCGGAGCGGCGTACGGACCGGCCTGCTGGCCACCGTCTGCCTCTCCGCCGTCCTCGCCGGCTGCGCCGGTCCGGCCGCTCCCGCCCGACCGAAGCCCGCCCCGGCCGCCGACGCGAACGCGGCGCCCGCCGCCGAAGCCGCCGCGGCTCCGGGAGGTGCCGCGGCGGCACAGGCCGCCGAGGGTCCCGCCCGCGCGGGCGCCCCGCCCGTGGAGCGGCCGCAGCTGCCGGGCCTGGCCCGCAAGGAGGAGCAGAGCGGCAGCGAGGCCACGGCCCGTCAGGAGGTGGCCGCCCGCGCCGCGGTGGAGACCGCGCAGCGCTGGGGCCTGGAACGCCCGCCCCTGAAGGCCCCGCCGCGCCCGGCGACCAGGCCCGCGCTCACCCCGGGGCAGGGCGTCACGCTCGCGGAGGGCCGCCCGCCCGTCGTCTACCGGGTCCCGACCGACGACAAGGTGGTCTTCCTGACCGTCGACGACGGCGCCGAGAAGGACCCGGAGTTCTCCCGGATGGCCGAGGAGCTGGGCATCCCGCTCAGCACGTACGTCTCCGACTACCTCGCCCGCGAGAACTACGGCTACTTCCGGGACCTCCACGCCCAGGGCGTGGAGATCAACAACCACACGATCAACCACCGCAACCTCAAGGTGCTGGACTACGAGACCCAGCGCCAGGAGATCTGCAACCAGCAGGACCAGCTGGAGCAGCAGATCGGTGTCCGCCCCCGGCTGTTCCGTCCGCCGTACGGCGAGTACAACGACGACACCCTGCGCGCTGCGGCCTCCTGCGGGGTGGAGGCGGTGCCGTTGTGGAACGAGGAGGCCTTCCCGGACCACATGGAATGGCGCTACGACGACCAGCAGCTGCATCCGGGCGACATCATCCTGACCCACTTCCGGGGCACCGACATCTGGAAGGCCTCCATGCCGGACCTGCTGCGCAAGGTCGTCAACGACGTCACCGCGCAGGGCTTCGCCCTGGCCCGGCTGGACGACTACCTGTAGCACCTGTCGGCCGGGGCCACCCGGCCCGCGGCCACCCGGCGGCCGCGGGCCGGGTGGCTCGGGGGTGGGCGGTGGCTCGGGGGCGGGCGGCTCAGCCGAGCGAGAGGGCGTCGAGGTACACCCAGGCGCCCTCGTGCCGCACGAAGCGGCTGTTCTCGGTGAGCACGCCCTCCTCGCCGCCCTCGGTCCAGTGGGCCCGGAAGGCGACCGTGCCCTGCGCGTGGAACGCGCCGCCCTCGGTGGTGGCGACCACCTCCAGCGCGGTCCAGCGCAGCCCCGGGTCGAAGTCGACCTCCGCGGGCCGGGTGTCCGGGTGCCAGGTGCGCAGCAGGTACGCCTCGTCCTGCGCGGCGAAGGCGCTGAACCGGGAGCGCATCAGGGACTCGGCGGTGGTGGCCGTCGACTGACCCCGGTGCAGCCGGCCGCAGCAGTCGCCGTAGCCGGCGGAGAGGCCGCACGGGCAGGGGGAGGAGGGCAGCAGCCGCGGCGCTGCGGCGCGGGGAGCGGAACGACGTCGGGACATGCCGTCCATTGTCCCCCACGCGTCGGACGTCTCCCCGGCCACCCCGCGCACGGCGGGAACGGGCCCGCCCCCGGGCGCACCGGGGGCGGGCCCGTCCGTGTCACCCGGAGGTCCGTCCCCGCGGACCCGGCCGGCCCTTCGTCGCGGGCTCCACCGTCCGGCAAGAATCGCGCGGGTTGTGGCGAGCCGCCCGCCACCTGCTGTTCGTCGCTGATAGTAGTTGCCTGGTCGCGGAGCGATCCCCGTCAGGAGCCCGTCCCCCGCAGGCTTCTCCGGCGGGCCGCCTTACAACGTACGGAGCGGTCATGGGTGGCAGACAGCGTCCGCCGAGAGTGCGGACCCCTCGCCGGGGCAGGCCCGCCGGCGCCCGCCCCCGGGTGAACTCCCGGGCGGAGTTCGCCCGCATCGAGGGTTTCCTGGCCTGGGAGGCGGAGGTCGCGGCGGCCGAGCGGGACGCCCGCGCGTTCGCCGCGCAGTTCCCGTGGCTGCCGGCGGCGGAGCGGGAGAGCCTCGAACAGGCCTACGCCGCCGATCGGTTGCGCTACGCCGAGGAGGTCGTCGACCGCGCGGTCGAGCGCTGCCGCCGGCTGGCCGCCCGGTACCGCGTCGAGTGCCGCCGGATCTGCGCCCGCTGGGCGGCGCTCTGCCTCTCCGTCACCGTGACGGCGGCGCTGTTCGCCGTCGTCCCGGCCGTTCTGCGCGGCTGAGCGGTCCGGTCCCGCCGCCGTCGGCGGGACCGGGCACGACGAGGGCCCGCCGCACCGTTGCCGGCGCGGCGGGCCCTCGTCGTGCCGGGGAATCAGTGGTGGCCGTGGCCGCTGCTGATCTCCTCGTGCTCCTCGACGGTGGGCTTGGCGATCTGGCTGCCCTTGCCGTAGAAGCCGCGGGAGAGCTTCACCCGGGTGCGGGTCCACAGCCCGGTCTTGCGGGCCACCCCGTTCTCGTCCACCTCGGGCGGCAGCTCGGAGGGCCGGGGCTGGTCGTGCGCGGTGAGGGTGTAGAGCCGGCCCTGCGGCAGCGGGGCGTGGATCTCGACGAACTCGCCGTGCTGGAGCCGGTTGATGACGCCGGTCTCCCGGCCGTGCAGCACCTTCTCCTTGTCCCGCCGCTGGAGGCCCAGGCACCACCGCTTGGTGATCACGAAGACGACCACCGGCACGGTGAAGAAGCCGATCCGCACCGCGTAGGTGATCGCGTTGATCGAGAGCTGGAAGTGGGTGGCCAGCAGGTCGTTGCCGCCGCCGGCCAGCAGGAGCAGGTAGAGGCCGATCCAGGCCGCGCCGAAGGCGGTGCGGACCGGGGCGTTGCGCGGCCGGTCGGCGATGTGGTGCTCGCCCCGGTCCCCGGTGATCCAGGCCTCCAGGAAGGGGTAGCCCCAGACGACCATCAGCACGAGCGGGAAGACCATCAGCGGGATGAACACCCCGAGGTTGAGGGTGTGGCCGCCCCAGACGCTGATCTCCCAGCCGGGCATCACGCGGATCAGGCCCTCGGAGAAGCCCATGTACCAGTCCGGCTGGGCGTCGGTGGAGACCTGGTCCGGACGGTACGGCCCGTACGCCCAGATCGGGTTGACCGTGGCGATCGCGGACATCACCGCGACCACGCCGAAGACCAGGAAGAAGAAGCCGCCCGCCTTGGCCGTGTAGACCGGCAGCAGCGGCATGCCGACCACGTTCCGGTTGGTCCGGCCGGGCCCGGCGAACTGGGTGTGCTTGTGGTAGAAGACCAGGATCAGGTGTGCCGCGAGCAGGCCCACCATGATGCCCGGGATCAGCAGGACGTGGACGGTGAACAGCCGGGGGATGATCTCGGTGCCCGGGAACTCGCCGCCGAACATGAAGAACTGCAGGTACGACCCGACGATCGGGACGGCGAGGATGGCACCCTCCATGAAGCGGATGCCGGTGCCGGAGAGCAGGTCGTCCGGCAGCGAGTAGCCCATGAAGCCGTCGAACATGCCGAGGATCAGCAGCAGCGCGCCGAAGACCCAGTTGATCTCGCGCGGCTTGCGGAACGCGCCGGTGAAGAAGACGCGCATCATGTGCGTCAGCATCGCGGCGACGAAGACGATGGCCGCCCAGTGGTGGATCTGGCGCATCAGCAGGCCGCCGCGCACGTCGAAGCTGATCCTGAGCGTCGAGGAGTAGGCCTCGGACATCGCGATGCCCCTGAGCGGGACGTACGTCCCCTCGTAGACGACCTCGCCCATGCTCGGGGTGAAGAACATGGTCAGCCAGACGCCGGTGAGGATGATGATGACGAAGGTGTAGAGCGCGATCTCACCCAGCATGAAGGACCAGTGGTCGGGAAAGATCTTGCGCAGATTGGACTTGGCCAGGGAGTAGATGCCCAGTCGGCCGTCGGTCCAGTCGGCCAGGGCCTCGGCCTTGTTGGTGGGGTCGGCGCGCGTGCTGGTCACCGGTCCCGGCTGCGACTGCTGGTCGGTTCTCACGACGGGCTCCCCGGCGTCCTCGGCGTGCCGTGCTGGAGGCCCGCCGGCGGGAACACCGGCCGGCGAAGTGTTGTGATCATGGGACCTCTCGATACGGGCCCGCCGGCCGGACCGGCGCGCGGACCAGGTGTTCCACTGGACCCGTTGCTCAGGGTGATGGAGCGCTTACTCTGTCATGCTGTCGGCAGGGGGCCGACTGTGCACGTCCATCGGCCCGTCCGGCCGCTCGTGTCGGGCCGGACGGGGGCCCCTGACGCCCGATCGGCTGGCCGCCGCTCGGCCCAACGGGTGCCGATGCTGCGGTCGAGTGCCGCTGAACCGTTTCGGCGCGCGCCGCGGCCGGGGGTCGCGTGGTCCCGGGCCTACGCTGCGCCAATGGTGGATCACCGTGAACTCTTCGAGGACGTCACCGAGGCCCTGGCCCGCGCCGGGTTCGACACCGGACCGGGGCCCTCACCGCTGTGGATCGACCGTCACCCCGAGGGCGTGGTGGTCGGCTGGACGCCGGGCGCGGAGCCGGGCGGACCACCCTCCCGGGAGGCGCTCGCGGCGCTGAGCGGCGCGGCCGCGGTCGTGCTCCGCGAGTGCGGCTACCTCGTCGCCGGGACGGAGGAGGGCGATCTGCTGGTGCGCTGCGCCGAACCGGTGACGGTCCCGGAGTCGTCCGAGCCGGAGCCGGTGCCGGAGCAGTGGTGGGGGTGACCGCGGACTCCTGACGACCCCTGAGGCCTGCGGGCCCGGTCAACGCGAGGGCGGGCTCATACCGAATCCTTACCCGAAGCGGGGGTGCGGTTGACCTTGCCGGCTCTAAGGTTTGCCTAAGCTAAGCCGTCGCCCCGGACCCGGTGTCCGGGGCGTTCGGCTGTGCCGCTCCACCGCCACCGCGGCGGAGCGAGAACAGGTGAACGACCCGGGCCGGGCCCGGGGAAGGAGCCCGCCGCATGTGGGACGAGGCGTTTCCCAGCTTCCTGATCGGGCTGCGCGAGGGCCTGGAAGCCGGACTGATCGTGTCGATCCTGGTCGCCACCCTGGTCCGGGCGGACCAGAAGGCCCGGCTGCCCCAGGTGTGGACGGGCGTCGCGGCGGCCGTCGCGCTCAGCCTGAGCTTCGGCGCGGTGCTCACCTTCACCGCCGCCAACCTCTCCGGCCACGCGCAGGAGGCCTTCGGCGGGGTGCTCAGCCTGATCGCGGTCGGTTTCGTCACCGCGATGGTGTTCTGGATGCGACGCTCGGCGCGCACCCTCTCCGCCGAGATCAAGGAGAAGGTCCGGGCCTCGCTGGCGATGGGCGCCGGTGCGCTGGTGCTCACCAGCTTCCTCGCGGTCGCCCGGGAGGGCCTGGAGACCTCGCTCTTCCTGTGGACCAACGTGCGCACCGCCGGCGAGTCCACCGGGCCGCTGATCGGCGCGGCCCTCGGCCTGCTGCTCTCCGCCGGGCTCTGCTGGGGCCTGTACCGGCGAGCCCTGCGGATGAACCTCACCCGGTTCTTCACCATCACCGGCATCGGCCTGATCGTCGTCGCGGCGGGCGTGCTCGGCTACGGCCTGCGGGACCTCCAGGAGTCCGGGCTGATCGGCGGCGGCACCTCGTACGCCTTCGACCTGGGCGGGCACCTGGACGCCTCGTCCTGGTACGCGACGCTGGTCCAGGGCACGCTCAACCTGACCGTCACCATGACGGTGCTCCAGGTCGTCGGCTACGTCGCCTACCTGGGCATCGTGATGACGCTGTTCATCGAGGGCGTCCGGGGCGGCACCAGTGCCCCGGCCGCCGCGCCCGCCGCGGAGAAGCCCGCCGGGGCCGACGTGGAGTCCGAGGCCCCGCCGGCGCGGGCCGGCCGGCCGCGCTGGGTGCTGCCGACCGCGGCGGTCGCCGTCCCGGTGGTGCTGGCCGGCGCCGTGATCGCGATCAGCGACGGCAAGCAGGGCGGCTCCGCCACCGTCGCCGTCTCCGAGCAGGAGTGCGGCAAGGGCTTCGCCGCCCCGCGGCCCGGCCAGCAGGTGTTCCAGATGCGCAACACCGGCGACAAGGTCGCCGAGGTCTACCTCGTCGACCCGGGCACCGGCTCGGTCTACGGGGAGATCGAGGGCCTGGCCCCCGGCACCACCCGCGCCCTGACCGCCACCATCGGCTCCGGCGACTACGCCTGGCGCTGCGTGCCCACCGGCGGGAAGCCCGTCACCTCGGCCGCCGTGCACGTCAGCGGCGCCGCCGTGGTCAAGGCCGTCAAGCCGGTCGCCGAGGACGACCTCAAGGCCCCGCTCGACAGCTACAAGGAGTACGTCGGCCAGGGCCTCGCGACGCTCGTGACGCAGAGCCGGAAGCTCCAGGCCGACGTGCGCTCCGGCGACCTCGCCACCGCGAAGGCCGACTGGCTCGCCGCCCACCTCCAGTACGCCTCCCTCGGCGCCGCGTACGGCACCTTCGCCGACCTCGACGGCAAGATCGACGGCCGCCCGGACGGCCTCGCCGACAAGGAGAAGGACCCGGGCTTCACCGGCTTCCTGCGCCTGGAGTACGGCCTCTGGCACGGCCGGTCCGCCGAGGAGCTGACACCCGTCGCCGACGACCTGGCGCAGAACGTCGACCAGCTGGCGCACGACTTCCCCGGGCAGGACTTCGCCCCCGGCGACCTGCCGCTGCGCGCCCACGAGATCCTGGAGAACACCCTCCAGTTCGAGCTGACCGGCGACACCGACATGGGCAGCGGCACCAACCTGGCCACCGCCCAGGCCAACCTGACCGGCACCCAGGAACTGCTGACGCTGCTCCAGCCGCTGCTCGACGAGCGGGACCCGCAGGTGCTCGTCAAGGCGAACGCCGGCATGAAGCGGGTCGGCGACCTGCTCGCCGCCGCGCACCGGCCCGAGGGGTGGACCCCGGTCGACCGGCTGCCCGCCGACGCCCGCCGACAGCTCAACGGGGCCACCGGCGAACTGCTCGAAGACCTCGCCCCCGTCCCCGCCCTGCTCGAAATCCGGAAGGCCGCCTGATGACCGACCACACCGCAGCCACCGGGTCCTGCCCCTTCCCGCACGCCGCGCCGGCCGAGGCCGCCGCGGAGGGCGGCTGCCCGGCCGGACCGGCCCGGCGCAGCTTCGTCCGGGCCGCGCTCGGCGCCGGCGCCGGCGCGGCCGTGCTGGCCGGTGGCGGCCTCGCCCTCGGCGCCGGCCGGGCCGCCGCCGGGGACGGCAAGCAGGAGAAGGCCGGGGCGGTGCCGTTCCACGGGGCCCACCAGGCCGGTGTCACCACCCCGGCCCCCGGCTTCGCGGCCTTCGTCTCCTGCCAGGTGATCGCCCAGGACCGCAAGGGCCTCGAAGCGCTGTTCCGGACCCTGACCGAGCGGATCCGCTTCCTCACCGCCGGCGGCACCCCGCCGGACCTCGGGGTCGGCGCGCCGCCCTCGGACAGCGGCATCCTCGGCCCGACCGTCCCCGCCGACCACCTGACCGTCACGGTCGGCGCCGGCGCCTCGCTCTTCGACGACCGCTACGGGCTGGCCAAGGCCAAGCCGGTCAGGCTCGCGCCGATGAAGACCTTCCCGAACGACAACCTCCGGGCCGCCGAACTGCACGGCGACCTCTCGCTGCAGATCTGCGCCGACCGCCAGGACACCGTGCTGCACGCACTGCGCGACATCACCCGGCACACCCGGGGCGCGATGCAGATCCTCTGGCGGATCGACGGCTTCCAGAACCAGTCCCGCCCGGACGGCGCGCAGCGCAACCTGCTCGGCTTCAAGGACGGCATCGTCAACCCCGACACCGGCTCCGCGCGCGAGATGGACCGGCTGGTCTGGGTCGCCGACGGGACGGGCGAACCCGGCTGGGCGACCGGCGGCAGCTACCAGGTGATCCGCATCATCCGGATGCTGATCGAGTTCTGGGACCGCGTCACCCTCACCGAGCAGGAGAAGATGTTCGGCCGCCGCCGCGACACCGGCGCGCCGCTGGACGGCGCCCGGGAGACCGACGCGCCCGACTACGCCAAGGACCCGGACGGCAAGGCGATCCCGCTCGACGCGCACATCCGGCTGGCCAACCCGCGCACCGCCGACACCGACACCTCGCGCATCCTGCGCCGGGGCTTCAACTACGACCGGGGCGTCGACCAGGCGGGCAACCTGGACATGGGCCTGGTGTTCTGCTGCTACCAGCAGGACGTGGTGCGGCAGTTCGAGGCCACCCAGACCCGGCTGATCGGCGAGCCGCTGGTGGACTACATCTCGCCGACCGGCGGCGGGTACTTCTTCGTCCTGCCGGGCGTGAGGGACGAGGCCGACTGGCTCGGGCGGGGGTTGCTGGCCGCCGTCTGACGGCGGGTTCCACCGCGGGCCCGGCGCCGCCACGCGCCGGGCCGGTCCGCGCCGTCAGCCGCCGAGGGTGAAGCCGATCACCGCGCCGCCGCCCTCCCGGTTGGCGGCGAAGGCCGTCCCGCCGTGCGAGCGGGCCACCTCGTGCACGATGGCCAGGCCCAGTCCGGAGCCGGGCAGGCTGCGAGCGGCGGTGGCCCGGTAGAAGCGGTCGAAGACCCGGTCGAGGTCGGCCTCGTCGATGCCCGGGCCGCGGTCGCGCACCTCCACCCGCGGGCCGCGCACCACCACCTCGATCGGGCCGGTCCCGGAGGGGTCGAACTTGGCGGCGTTGTCCAGCAGGTTGCCCACCGCGCGGGCCAGCGCGTCCGGCCGGGCGGTGACGACGGTTCCGTCCGCGTCCACCACGATCTGCCGGTCGCTGCGCCGCCGGGCCTGGGCGGCGGCCTGCCGGACCACGTCGGCGAGCACCACCTCGGTCGGCTGCTCGTCCGCCCTGCGGTCCGCCGCGAGCGCCACCAGCTCCTCCACCAGCTGGGCCAACTCCCGTGACTCCTCCATCAGATCGGCCATCAGCGCGGCACGTTCGGCGGGCGGCAGCCGGTCCAGGCCGGGCAGCACCGAGAGGTTGGTGCGCAGGCTGGTCAGCGGGGTGCGCAGCTCGTGCCCGGCGTCCTGCACCAAGCGGCGCTGGTTCTCCTTCGCGGTGGCGAGCCGGACCAGCATCCGGTCGAAGGCCCGGCCGAGCCGGCCCACCTCGTCCGTTCCGGCGGCGGGCACCGCGACGTCCAACCGCCCACTGGTGGCGACCAGTTCGGCCGCGGCGGTGAGCCGGACCAGCCGTCGCGTGATCCGCCGGGCGAGCAGCCGGCCGGCCCCGCCGGCGAGCACCGCGACGATCGCCACCAGGGCGACCGTGCGGGTCCGCAGGGTGGTCAGCAGCTTCTCGGTGGGCCCGACCTGCTGGATGATCTGGACCGCCCCGCGCCGCCCGCCGAGCGAGACCACACCGACCCGGTAGGCCTCGCGGTGCTGGTGGCGCAGCCCGATCGAGGTGCGGCCCGGCTGGTCGGCGTGGGCGAGCTCGTGGTCGGACGGGCTCGGCGGCAGGTCGAGCCGGGCGGTGCCGGGCAGCACCGCGCCGTCGGGGTCGAGCGACTGGGTGGTGACCCGGATCGGGCGGACCAGGTCGGCGCTCAGGCCGCTCGGGCCGGCGAAGTCGCCCGGAAAGAGGACCTCCCGCTGGACCTGCCGGCCGACGGAGTCGACGGCGGCGCCGAAGTCGGCGGTCTCGTCGTCCCGGATCAGCCGCGCGGCGGCGTCGTAGCCGAGTGCGCCGATCAGCACCGCGACCAGCGCGGCGATCGCGGCGAAGGCCAGCGCGAGGGTGGTGGGCAGGCCCGGGCGCGGCAGCCGGGGGAGGCGGCGGGCCGGGTGCGGGAACCGCGGGAACCGCAGGAACCGGGGGAGGCGGCGGGCGGGGCCGGTCACGGCTCGCGCAGCGTGTAGCCGACGCCGCGGACGGTGTGGATCAGGGGCACGAGGCCCGGACGGTCGAGCTTGCGGCGCAGGTAGCCGATGAACACCGCGAGGTTCTTCGAACCGGGGCCGAAGTCGTAGCCCCAGATCTGCTCGTACAGGGTGGCCTGGTCGAGGACGGCGCCGGCGTGCCGGACGAGCAACTCCAGCAGGTCGAACTCGGTGCGGGAGAGTTCGAGCTCCCGGCCGGCGCGCCAGGCCCGACGGGCCGGCGGCTCGACCCGCAGGTCCGCGACGGTCAGCGCCTCGGCGGCGGGCTCGGGCGGGTGGCGGCGCAGCAGGGCGCGCAGGCGGGCGAAGAGCTCGTCCACGTCGAAGGGCTTGACCAGGTAGTCGTCGGCGCCGGCGTCGAGGCCGGCGATCCGGTCGGGGACCTCCACCCGGGCGGTGAGCATCAGCACCGGGGTGCGGTCGCCGGCCGCGCGCAGCCGGCGGCAGACCTCCAGGCCGTCCGGCTCGGGCATCATCACGTCGAGCACCAGGACGTCCGGGCGCTGTTCGGCGTGGACGGCCAGGGTCTGGGTGCCGTCGGCGGCGACCCGCACCCGGTAGCCCTCCAGCATCAGGGCGCGGGTGAGCGAGTCGCGGATGGCCCGGTCGTCCTCGGCGATCAGCACGGTGTGCGTCATGGCGGAGATTCTCCCTGACGTGCTCACGGCGCTTCCGGTCGGGGCCGAGGTGTTCCGGGTCCGCTCCGCGGCCCTCCCCGACGGCCGCGGCTGTTGCGCGGTGCTTCGCGGGCGTACGGTGGCCGTACGGTGGCGCGCCGCCGGGTGGGCCGCCTGGTTCGAGTCGGCACGCCCTGCCGGAGGCCGCGATGGCAGACCGGATGGCCTTCTTCACCACCCCGCGCGCGGAGCGGGCGCGGCGGGACGCGCGGGAGCGCCTGGGGGACTGGCGGGAGGTGTACCGGCCGGGCGAACTGCTGCCGGTGGTGGGCGGGCAGGCGGGGCGGTGCATGGACTGCGGGCTGCCGTTCTGCCACCACGCCTGTCCCCTGGGGAACCTGGTGCCGGACTGGAACCGGCTGGTGGCGGAATCGGGGACGGGCCAGGAACCGGGGGCGGGAGCGGATTGGCGGGCGGCCGCGGCACGGCTGCTGGCCACCAACAACTTCCCGGAGTTCACCGGGCGGCTCTGCCCGGCGCCCTGCGAGAGCGCCTGCGTCCTGGCGATCGACGGCGCCGCGGTGGCGATCAAGAACGTGGAGCTGGCGATCGCCGACCGGGCCTGGGAAGCGGGCTGGGACGGGCCCCGGCCGCCCGACCGCCCCGAGCGCGCCGGTGGGCGGCGGATCGCGGTGATCGGCTCGGGTCCGGCCGGGCTGGCCGCCGCCCAGCAACTGACCAGGGCCGGGCACACCGTCACGGTGTACGAACGGGCCGACCGCGCGGGCGGACTGCTGCGGTACGGCATCCCGCCGTTCCGGCTGGAGAAGCACCGGCTGGAGCGCCGACTGGACCAGCTGCGGGCCGAGGGCGCCGCCTTCCGCACCGGGGTGTGGGTCGGCCGGGACGTTCCGGGCGAGGAACTGCGATCGGGGTACGACGCCGTGGTGGTCGCGGTGGGGGCGACCGCCTGCCGGGAGCTGGCGGTGCCGGGCCGGGACCTGTCCGGGGTGCACCAGGCGATCGACTACCTGACCTGGGCGAACCGGGTGGACGAGGGCGACCGCCCGGTCTCGCCGGTGTCCGCCGAGGGGCTGGACGTGGTCATCGTCGGCGGCGGGGACACGGCGGCGGACTGCCTGGGAACGGCGCTCCGTCAACGCGCCGCCACGGTCACCCAACTGGACATCAACCCCCGCCCGCCGCAGGACCGGGCCGCCGGACAGCCCTGGCCGGTGCACCCCAAGGTGTACCGGGAGACCACCTCGCACGAGGAGTCCGGCGCCGCGGAGGCCGGGCCCCGGGTGTTCGCGGCGACCACCGTCGGCCTCGAAGCCGGCCCGGACGGCCGGCTGGCCGCCGTCCGCTTCGCCGAGGCCGAACCGGCCGACCGCAGCCCGCGGACGGGCACCGAGCGGAGCCTGCCCGCGCAGCTGGTGCTGCTCGCGCTGGGCTTCACCGGGCCGGAGCCGGACCGGCGGCTGTTCGCCCAGCTCGGCCTCACCACCGGGCCGGCGGGCACCCTGGCCAGGGACGACGGCTTCGCCACGGAGGCGCAGGGTGTGTTCGTGGCGGGGGACGCCGGACGCGGGCAGTCACTGATCGTCTGGGCGATCGCCGAGGGGCGGGCGGTGGCGGCGGCGGTGGACCGGTACCTGCGCGGGTGGACGGAGCTTCCGGCGCCGATCCGGGCCTCGACGCGGGCGCTCACGGTGTGAGTCCGGGAGCACCCGCGCCGGGGCGGGCCGGGTCGGGGCGACTGTGGCGTCGCCGGGGACGAGGTTGTCCGCCTCCGAGCTGAAGACGACCCACCGGTCGTCCGCCGTGATCCGGCCGCCGTAGGAGCCGAGGGTGGTCGTCGTCCCGGGTAGGCCGGTGCTGACCAGGGTCTCGGTGCCCTGTTTCAGGTCGCGGACGTAGACCTCGAAGTGACGGTCCCACTGGGTGTCGCCGTGCAGGACCCAGGACGAGTAGACCGCGTAGCGGCCGTCGGGGCTGATCGAGGGGTTGACCACGCCCTTGTAACCGCCGTCGCCGTCGCATCGGGTACGTACGGTCTTTGCTACGATCCGGCGAAGCTGGTGTCAGGAGTTGTGCGTACACGGGTCGGAGGGTGGGGACGTGGGTTCCGATGGACGGGCGGTGACGTCGGTCGAGGTTCGCTACACCCCGACGGCCGCCGACTTCCGGGAGGCCTTCGCGGCGTGGGACCGGCGCACGGTGGCCGGACGCCGGTCGCGGCGAGCCGTGTACACGGTGGCCGCCGGCGGGACGGCGGTTGCCGGGCTGCTCGCCGTCCTCGGCGGGACGGTGCTGCTGCTGGCCGCCCTGCTGGTGATGGTCGCGCTGCTCGTGGTTCTCGCGGGGCCCGGGACGCGGGTGCGGCGGGTGACGAGGGCGGCGGCGGACAAGGGCGAGTTCAGGGTCCTGCTGGACGACGACGGGGTGGTCGTGAGCACCGAGGCCTCGGTCACCGAGTTCTCCTGGCCGGAGCAGCGGTACTACCTGGAGACGCCCCGGCTGTTCCTGCTGCTGACCGGCAACGAGGAGACGGGGGTGCTGACCATGCTGCCCAAGCGCGGGGCCGACGACCTCCGGGGGCTGGGGGAGCTGATCGACCGGCACGCGACGGCGCTCGTCCCGGACTGAGCGGTGGTTCCTGGGGCGGTTCCTGGGGCGGTCCCTTCGGTGGGGGCCGATGCGGCCGGGGCGAGGGGCGCGTCACGGGGTGGGCTCCGCCGGGGCCGGTCCGGTGCGGTGCGCCCGCCGGTCGTAGCGCCAGAGCGCGGGGATCGCGGCGGACAGCGCGGCCGAGCTGCCGAGGCAGAGCAGGCCGCCGGTGCGCAGGGCCGCCCGGATGCCCTGGCGGGCGGCGAGCCCGCCCGCCCGCAGGTCACCCAGGGCCGGCCCGGCGGAGCCGATCAGCATCTCCAGCCCGGCCGCGCGGCCCCGGAGTTCGTCCGGAATGGACTGGTTCCAGATGGCGTTGCGGAAGGTGTCGCCGATCCAGTGGGCACCGCCCGCGACGGTCAGGCAGAGCAGGACGGCCCACAGGCCCGGGGCGAACGCGGCCGCCGCCGTCGCCGCGCCGACCAGGGCGGCGGAGAGCAGGACGGGTCGGCCGTGCCGGTGGACCCGCTCCGCCCACCCCCCGGTCGCGGCGGCGATCAGGCTGCCGACCGCGCCGGCCGAGTAGAGCAGGCCGAGCGCCCAGGTGGCGTCCAGGTCCGCGGCCAGGAACGGGAAGAGCGCGGTGGGCAGGGCGAAGACGGTGGCCGCGAGGTCGGCCAGGTAGGTGCCGATCAGGTCCGGGCGCCGGGCCGCGTACCGGGCGCCGTCGAGGAACTCGGTGAGCTGCGGCGCCTCGGCGTCCCGCTCCGAGGGGACCGGCCGGACCCGGGCGAGCAGGGCGATCGAGAGCAGGAAGGTGCCGAGGTCGACCAGGTACGCGGCCGGGACGCCGGCGGTCGCGATCAGCAGGCCGGCCGCCGCCGGGGCCGCCACGCCGCCGATGCTCCAGCGCAGCGAGAGCAGGGAGCCGGCCGCCACCAGCTGGTCCTGGGGCACCAGCCGGGGGACCATCGCCTCGACCGAGGGCTGCTGGACGCCCTGGAGCGCCGCCGCCAGCCCGGCGGCGACGTACAGCGGCCAGACGGCGGGGGTGCCGAACAGTGCGTTGGCCAGCAGTAGGGCGCTGAGCGCGGCCAGGGCGACCTCGGTGGCCAGGGCGACGGTGCGGCGGTCGGCGCGATCGGCGAGGACGCCGCCGTAGAGGCCGAACAGGACGGTGGGCACGAGTTCGACCGCGCCGACCGCGCCCACGGCCAGTGGCGAACCGGTGAGGTCGGCGATCTGGAGCGGGATCGCCGTCATGGTGAAGATCGAGCCGAGCAGGGTGACGGTGCCCGAGGTCCAGGTCAGCCGGAAGTCGCGGGAGGACCGCCAGGGCGCGGTGTTCGGCAGCAGGCGGAACCAGCGGCGGTCCGTTCCGGGGGTGGTGTTCGGTCCGGAGGCGCTGTCCGTTCCGGGCGTCGGGCTCGGTCCGGGGGTCGGGTTCGGTCCGGAGGTCATGAGGGGTGGGATCCCTTCGCGGCCGTCGGTGTCGCGACGGCTCTCCTTATCGCTGATAAATTCCAGCTCGGGAACTTATCGGCGATAAGGTGGGTCTGGCAAGCGGACGACCCAGGAGGCCGATCGGATGGCTCTGAAGCGCGACGAGGTGGTGCGCACGGCGCTGCGCCTGCTCAACGAGGAGGGCATCGACGGGCTGACCACCCGGCGGCTCGCCCGCGAACTCGGCGTCCAGTCACCGGCGTTGTACTGGCACTTCACGAGCAAGCAGGAACTGCTCGACCTGATGGCCGAGGCGATGCTCGCCGAAGCCCTCCCGCCCGACCGTGAGCCGGACCCGGCGCGCTGGCCCGAGTGGATCGCCGCCGACGCCCGCGCCAAGCGCAACGCCCTGCTCGCCTACCGCGACGGCGCCCGGGTGCACGCCGGAACCCTCCCGACCGAGGGCGAACTCCCGGCGGTCGAGGCCCAGTTGAGTGCCCTCTGCGGAGCGGGACTGAGCCCGCGAACGGCGCTGCGCCTGCTGCTGACCGTCGACCGGTACATCATGGGCTGGGTCACCGAGGAGCAGGCCTGGCGACAGGACTCCGCGGGCCGCGACCGGCCGCCGTTCCCGGACGAGGCGCTGTGCGAACTGCCCTTGCTGCGCGAGGCGGTCGACGTCCTGCGGATGACCGACCACGACGCCGACTTCGAGTACGGGCTGCGGGTGCTGATCGAGGGGTTCCGGACGGAGATCGCGCGGGAGGCGGCGCAGGGCGCCCCGGCGCCGGACCGGGCCCCGGGGGCCACTCGTCCGATGGACCGGCGTGACCCCATGACCACCCTTGACCCCCGCAGCACGGCCCTGGTCCTGATCGACCTGATGGACCGGATCGTCGCCAACCCGCTCGCGCCGCGCACCGGTTCGGAGGTGCTGAAGGCCTCGCTGGAGCTGGCCCGGAAGTTCCGGGCGGCGGGCGCGCCCGTGATCGCGGTACGGGTCGAGCGGCCGAATGTGACCGAGCAGCCGCCCGGGAGCGGGCTGCCCGCGGAGGTCGCGGCGGCGGCCGACGAGGTCGTGGTGAAGCGCACCATCGGCGCCTTCCAGGGCACCGGCCTGGACGAGCTGCTCCGGGCGCGGGGCGTGGAGACCGTGGTGTTCGCCGGGATCGCGACCAACCTCGGCGTGGAGTCGAGTGCCCGGGCCGCCGGCGACCACGGGTACCGGCTGGTGTTCGTCGAGGACGCGATGGCCGCGCTCACGGGGGAGGAGCACCGGGCGTCGGTGGAGCTGGACTTCCCGCGCCTCGGCGAGGTCGTCGCGGCCGCGGGCGTGCGGCTGGGGTGAGCCGGCGGGGCGGGTTGCCGCCGGTGCGGTGGCGGGCCGCTACGGCCGGGCGAGGCGGAGGGCCGCTACGGCCGGGCGAGGCGGAGGGCTTCGCGCAGCCGTCCGTCCGAGGCCGTGAGCAGGCGGGCGGCGGTGGACGCGTCCACGTCCGCGAGCAGGGACAGGATCGCGTCCTTGGCCCGGCCGCCGGTCGCGGTCAGGGCACGGTCGACCGCGGCCTCGTCGGCGCCGGTCGCCTCGGCGACGATCCGTCGGGCGCGGTCGCGCAGCTTGTCGTTGGTGGCGCGGAGGTCGACCATCAGATTGCCGTACGTCCGGCCGAGCCGGACCATCACGGCCGTGGAGAGCAGATTGAGCACCAGCTTCTGCGCCGTGCCCGCCTTGAGCCGGGTCGATCCGGCCAGCACCTCCGGGCCGACCTCCACCTCGATGCCCAGCTCGGCCGCGGCGGCGAGCGCCGAGCCGCGGTTGCACGCCAACCCGACGGTCAGCGCCCCGGCCGCCCGCGCCGCACGGACGGCGGCCAGCGGATAGGGCGTCCGGCCGGACGCGGAGACGCCCACCAGGGTGTCGGCGGGAGTGAGGGCGAGCGCGGCCACGTCGGCCTCGGCGAGGTCGGTGCGGTCCTCGGCGCCCTCGGCCGCCGTGGTGACGGCCGAGCGCCCGCCCGCGATCAGACCGACGACCAGCGCCGGATCGGTGCCGAAGGTCGGCGGGCACTCGACGGCGTCCAGCACACCGAGCCGCCCGGCCGTCCCCGCGCCGGCGTAGACCAGCCGGCCACCACGCGCCATCCGGGCGGCCACGGCGTCGACCACGGCGGCGATCCGCTCCAACTCCCCGGCGACGGCGGCCGGAACCGTGCGGTCCTCGGCGTTCATCAGGCGGAGCAGCTCGACGGTGGGCAGTCGGTCGATCGCGGCCCAGTCGGGGCGGACGGTCTCGGTCGCGGGTACGGCGTCCCAGCTCATGCGCCCGCCCCGCTCCGCCCGGCAGGGGCCTGCGCCCGCGCGCACCCGTCGACGATTCGCCCCCAGCCTCCGGCCGGGGGTGTCCCCGTGCTTCGCTCACTCATGCGGCGAGCCTCCCCGGGTGCGGGGCGTCCGAATCCGGGCAAGCGTGGGGGAGGAGGTGAAGGCCGTGGAACCGACCGTTGCCGAACTCCTGGACCGGTTCGGCCGCACCTACGCGGAGGAGGCCGGGATCACGCTGCGCGACAAGCCCTCGCCGCTCTACCGGCTGCTCGTCCTGACCGTGCTGTGCTCGGTGCGGATCGGCGCCGGTACCGCCACGGCGGCGGCCCGGGAACTGTCGGCCGCCGGACTGCGGACCCCGCGCGCGATGGCGGACGCCCGGCGCCGGACGCTGATCGCCGCCCTGGGCCGGGCCCACTACGTGCGCTACGACGAGAGCACCGCCACGGCGCTCGCCCAGGGGGCCGGGCTGCTGCTCGACCGCTGGCACGGCGATCTGCGGCGGCTGCGGGAGGAGGCCGGGGGCGAGTCGGAGCGGATCGGCGAGCTGCTCCGGGAGTTCCCCCGGATCGGGCCGGTCGGCGCCGGGATCTTCCGGCGCGAGGCGCAGGCGGTCTGGCCCTCGCTGCGGCCGTACGTCGACGAGCGGGCGCTGGCGGAGGCCCGGACGCTCGGGTTGCCGGGCGAGCCGGACGGGCTGGCGGCGCTGGTCGGGCCGGGGGACCTGGCCCGGTTGGCGGCGGCGCTGACCAGGGCGAGCCTGGCGCACGTGGGGGCCGGGTGAGGGGCGGGTCGGCCCGGTGCCGGGTGAGGGCCCGACGGTCCGAGAGGGTGCGTGCCGGGTCAGGCCATCCAGAAGAAGACCGCCGTCATCCGCCGCTCGGCCAGGTCGGTGCCGTAGTAGCCGGTGGCGCTGTGGATCAGGTTGGCGTGGTAGAGGAGCAGCTGGTTGTAGCGGTTGGGGACGCGGACGTCCTCGGTGAAGTGGTCGGCCGGTACGTGGCGGGTGCCGAGCGCCTCGACCAGGTTGTTGTGCGGGGCGTTGACCAGGTTGCCGCCGAGGCGGCCGCCGGGGAACTGCTGGCGGTAGAAGCTGGTGCCGGCGTCCCTGGGGGCGTCGGGGCTCAGGTAGAGGACGGCGGCGTAGCGGCAGAGCGCGCGGGAGTCGGTGTGCGGGCGGGACTCCGACTCCCCGGCGCCGACGACCTGGACGCAGTTGTGGTTGAGGGTGCCGCCGCCCGGGGTGCTCTGCACCCAGAGTCGGGAGGCCCCGGTGGCCTTGCGGACCAGCGACTCGACCCGGGCCAGCTCCTCGGGTTCCAGGCCCGGCATGGTGCGCAGTCCGGGCCAGGTCTCGGGGCGGTGCGGGTAGCCCTCGGTCCAGTCCCCGCGGGCCAGGCAGCGCTCCCGGACGGCGTCCGGGTCCGGCAGCACGTCGTCCAGGACCCAGTAGTCCCGTCCGCGGGTGGGCTTGCGGTAGGGCAGGACCGGCAGGGTGGTGGGCCTGATGGGCTGTGAGGGCATGGGCCGACCATAGAGGCGGTGATCGTCAACCTTCTGCCGTGAGCAGGTCAACCTTTCGTCAAGGGTGACCAGGCCCGGGACCCGGCCGGGGCCCCGGTGCGAACCCGCTGCGAACCCGCTGCGACTTCACGTGAACAGAGCCACTCGTCCTCTGGTTGGCCGCCCGAAGCTTTCCGGGACGGCCAACCAGGCGTACCTTCGACGCCTTCCCGAGCAGGCCGCCCTAGCCGGCGCGGAGGGCGAGGGTCGGGGAGAGGCGCGAGGCCCGGACGGCCGGGTAGAGGCCTGCCGCCGTCCCGATGAGCAGGGTGGCGGCGAAGCCCCCGGTGACGGCCCAGAGGGGGACCACCCAGGGCAGGCCGCCCGAGACGGCGAAGGCGTAGGTGGCGGCCGCGCCCAGGGCCACGCCGGCCAGCCCGCCCAGTCCGGAGAGCAGGAGGGACTCCGTCACGAACTGGAGACGGATCTGGCCCCTGGTGGCGCCCAGGGAGCGGCGCAGTCCGATCTCGTGGCGCCTCTCCAATACCGAGATGATCATCGTGTTGGCGACCCCGACGCCGCCGACCAGGAGTGCCACCCCGCCCAGCCCGAGCAGGAGGTCGGTGAACGCCCCCTCGGTGGCGGCCTTGGCCCGGAGCGCCGAGGAGGGGTCGGTGACCTGCACGTTGTGCGGGTTCTGCGGATCGACGGTGCGTGGGATCAGCTCGCGGACCACGCCGACCGTCCGGTCCGTCGACCGTTCGTAGATCTGGGTCGGATGGCCGTCGAAGCCCAGCAGCGCGCCGGCGCCGTCCCAGCCGACCAGGGCGGCCCGCTCGATCTCGGGAGCCAGCGGCAGCGGGTCGAGGATGCCGATGACGGTGAAGTACCGGCCGCCGATGTGGACCTGCTGACCGGGGGCGGTGATGCCCAGGCGCTGGGCCGCGACGTGTCCGAGCACCGTCGACGGGTAGCGCCCGTTGGCCTCGTTGAGCCAGGTGCCCGAGCCGACCGCGCCGCGCACGACGTCCAGCAGCCCTTCGGTGGCGGCCTTCACGGTGATGCCGCCGGTTTCGTCGCTGGGGATCTTCTCGCTGCGCCTGACGGACTGCGCCAGGTCACCGGTCGCGCCGACCTGCTCGACCCCGGGGACGCGGCTCAGCATGCCGATCGACTCCTCGGGCAGCTTCACCTTCTCGCCGAACAGCCCCTGGCCGGGGGAGGCCACCAGCAAGTTGGTACCCAACTGGTCGAGCTGTCGCAGGAGTTGGGCCTTGCTGGAGGAGGAGATGCCGACCACCGCGATCATGGTGGCGATGCCGATGGCGATGCCCAGCGCGGACAGCACCACCCGCAGCGGCCGGGTGCGCAGGCCGGCCGAGCCGACGTGGAGGACGTCACGGGGGCCGAGCCGGGCCGGGGAGAGCCGTGTGCGGCTCATCGCTCCCCACCCCGATCGGCCGGGTCGGCGGCGCCGGTGCGCAGATCCGCCACGACGCGGCCGTCGCGGATCCGGACCTGGCGCGGCAGGCTGTCGGCGATCTCGCCGTCGTGGGTGATCACCGCGATGGTGGCACCCTCGGCGTTGAGGTCGTGCAGCAGCTCCATCACCGCTTCGCTCGAGGCGGAGTCCAGCGCGCCGGTCGGCTCGTCGGCCAGCAGCAGGTCCGGCTCGCCGACCACCGCCCGGGCGATGGCCACCCGCTGCCGCTGGCCGCCCGACAGCTCGTGCGGACGGTGGTGCATGCGGTCCGCGAGCCCGACCCGCTCCAGGGCCACGGCCGCGCGCCTGCGGCGCTGGGAGCGCGGCAGGCCCGAGTAGAGCAGGCCCTCGGCGACGTTGTCCTGGGCGCTGACCCCGGCCACCAGATGGAAGGACTGGAAGACGAAGCCGATGTGCCGGGCCCGCAGGGCGGACAGCCGGCGGTCGGAGAGGGCGGCGACGTCGTGGCCCGCCAGGGTGACGGATCCGGCGCTGGGCCGGTCCAGGGTGCCGACGATGTGCAACAGGGTGGACTTGCCCGACCCCGAAGGGCCGACGATGGCGAGCAGTTCGCCGCGTCCGATGCGCAGGTCCACCCCGTGCAGCGCCACGACCCCGCCCGGATACTCCTTGGTGACCTGGTTCAACTCGACCACGGCGCTCATGACTTGGGCACCCCGACCGTCATTCCCTCGGCCAGGCCGGTCCCGCTGACCTCGACCCGGCCCTGTCCGAACATGCCGAGCTCGACCGGGACGTCGCGCACCTTCCCGTCCTCCACGACCTGGACGCCGAAGCCCCCACCGGACAGCGCGAGCAGCGCGTTGACCGGTACCGTCAGCACGTCCTTGCGGACCTCTCCTTCGAGCTCGACGGTGACCGGCGCCTGGTCGAAGCCCTCCGCCTGCCCCGGGTCGTCGAAGAGCACCCGGGCGGTGATCTTGGCGGGCTTGTCCTGGGAGCCCTGCTCCTTGCCGTCCTCACCGATGGTGCGGTCGACGGAGGCGACCTTGCCCTTGGCCCTGCCGCCGCCGGGCAGGTCGACCTCGACCCGGGTGCCGGGCTTGGCGAGGTCGGCCCGGGAGACCTCGATCTTGATCTGCACCTGCCGTTCGGAGCCGGTGGTGGTGAGGACCGGCTTGCCGGGGGCGGCCTGGTCGCCGACGGCCGCATCGTTCTTCTTGATCCGCACCGGACCGGGCGAGAAGGCGATCTGCTCGGGGCCGATCTCGCCGGTCCGGGCCAGACCGTGGGCCTTCTGCCAGCGTTTGACCGCTTCTGCGGTGCCGGAGGTGAACTCCTCGTCCGCGGCCAGCCCCTTGCCGTAACCCAAGTCGCGGAGGTTCTCCTTCAGCTGTCCGACGTCCGGCCCCTTGTCGCCGGCCTTCATCGTCCGGTACACGGGGCGCTCGCCGTCCATGAGCCGGACCTTCCGGCCGTCGACCTCGTAGAGAACCCCGTCGCGTTTCACCACCGCGCCGGCCTCCGGGAGCCAGGTGAGGGTGCCCGGCACACCGGCGTTGAGCCGGCGCTCCTCGGCATAGCCGAGGGTCCCGTCCACCTGGGTCCGGCTGCTCAGGTCCTGCCGTTCCACCGAGCCCGTGCTCGGCGGCGGCCCTCCGGTGCGGTCCGTGCCGGCGCTACTGACGCCGCCGGTCTGCGAGAGGGCCGTGACCCCGCCCACCAGCGAGACCGAGGTGACCAGCGCGGCGATCAGGTACGTTCGGCGGCTCCGCCCGCGCTCACTCCGCATTCTGACCACTGCACGCCTTGTTCGCCTTGTCGAACCTGTCCTTCTCGGCGCCCTCCGGGATCTTCATCGCCTGTCCCGACATCGCCGAGTCGCCGTCGAACTTCGGGTCCGGCATGTCCACACCGTTACCGCGCATGCACCGGGCGAATTCGACGGCCTTGTCCTTGTCGGCCTGGGACATCTTCGTGCCGCCCGAGCCGCCGACTCCCCCGCAGGCCTTGAGGGCCTCCGCCATCTTGTCCTGCCCGCCCTCGACGACCAGACCCCGCGGGTCCTGGCCCGGCTCCGGCTCCTTCACCTGGGCGCCGTGTTCGCGCAGGCACTTACGGTGCTCGTAGGCCCGGTCCGCCGCCGCGCCCTTGCCCGACGAGTCCGAGCCGCCGCCCCCGCCCGTGCCCGTGGCGCCTCCGCCGCAAGCCGCGGTGAACAGCGCCATCCCCGCCACCAGCACGGCCGCCGCGCCGTACCTGTGGTTCCGCATGTGGTTTCGCATGTGGTTCCGCATGGAATCCTCCGTGTCCGATTGCGAGTGACCGACCACCGTCTCCGATACCGGGTGACCGACCACGCAGAGGCTGGCACGCACCCGCATTTCGCCGCTGTCAGCCGAGACCTTTACGGCGACGAAAGGTGGTTCTCAGGTACACCTGATGTCATGCGTGTACTGATCGTGGAGGACGAGGAATTCCTGGCGGACATGATCGCCGAGGGATTGCGGCGCGACGCCCTGGCCGTCGACGTCGTGTACAACGGCGCCGACGCGCTGGAGCGGCTGCGCCTCACGGACTACGACGTGCTCGTCCTCGACCGCGACCTGCCCGGAGCGCACGGCGACGAGGTGTGCCAGAGCGTCGTCGAGCAGCGATTGCTGACCCGGGTACTGATGCTCACCGCCGCCGGCACCGTCCGCGACCGCGTCGACGGCCTGGACCTGGGCGCGGACGACTACCTCACCAAGCCGTTCGCCTACGAGGAACTGCTGGCCCGGGTACTGGCGCTCGGCCGCCGCACCCACCCCGCCCTTCCGCCGGTCCTCGAACGTGCGGGCATCACCCTCGATACCGCTCGCCGCCAGGCCTTCCGGGAGGGCCGCTACCTCGCCCTGTCCCGCAAGGAGTTCGGCGTACTGGAGGCGCTGATGCAGGCCGAGGGCGCCGTGGTCAGCGGTGAGGACCTGATCGAGCGGGTGTGGGAGCGGAACATGGGATACCGCACCAACGCGGTCCGGGTCGCCCTCAGCAAACTCCGCGCCAAGCTCGGCGAGCCCTCGGTCATCGACACCGTGCCCGGCCACGGCTACCGCATCGGTGTCCCGGCATGAGGCGCTCCGCCCGGGTCGGCCCGAACCGCCCTCCGCTGCCCGGCCGACCACGCCCGCGGCTGCCGGGCGGGGAGCGGGGCCGGCTGACCATGCTCTACGGCGGGCTGCTCGTCCTCGCCGGGGCCATGCTCATCGTCCTGGTCAACTTCCTGGTCCGGGAGGGTCTGTACACCTCGATCAGCACGGCCGTCGCCGTCGAACCGCGACTGGCCACACTGGCGACCCCGGACCTCGCCGCGGCGAAAACCCTCACGGTGGGAACCGCCGCACCCGCGAACGCTCCACCCGGAACCACCCCCGCCGACGGCGGACAGTCCCACTTCCAGGCCGTCAAGGTCGTCACCCAGGCCGCCGAGCAGGCCGCCCAGAACCAGCTGCTGACCGTCTCCCTGATCGCTCTGGCCGCCTTCGCCGTCATCTCGATGGCACTGGCCTGGTGGATGTCGGGACGGGTGCTGCGCCCGGTGGCGGTGATCACCAACACGGCGCGGCGGCTCTCGGGTGAGAACCTGCACGAGCGGATCGCCCTCGACGCGCCCCCGGGCGAGCTCAAACAGCTCGCCGACACCTTCGACGCCATGCTCGACCGCATGGAGCAACTGGTGGGTGCGCAGCAGCGGTTCGCAGCCAACGCCGCACACGAACTGCGGACTCCGCTCGCGGTGCAGCGGGCCGCGGCCGAAATCGGGCTGGCCACCGAGGACCCGGCCGCCGTCGCCCGGATCCGCCGCAAACTGATCGAGGTCTCCGAGAGCAGCGAACGGCTCATCGAGGGCCTGCTGTTGCTGTCTGTCTCCGACCAGAGGCTGGACCACCGCGAACCGGTCGCACTGGACCAGCTGGCCCGCGCGGTGGCCGCCGAGTGCGCCGCCTCGGAGGAAGCCCGAGCGAACCGCGTCACCGTCCGAACCGACACCGCCCCCGTGTCCGTCGAGGGTGATCCGGTGCTGCTGGCACACCTGGTACGCAACCTGGTCGGCAACGCCCTGCGCTACAACCACGACGGCGGCCGGGTCGAGGTCGGCGTGCGCGACGGCGTCCTGGAGATCGGCAACACCGGCCCCCGGGTGCCGACGGAGACGGTCCCCTACCTCTTCGAGCCCTTCCGCCGCCTGCAGGAGCGTCGACACAGCCCGCGTGAGGGCGCGGGCCTGGGCCTGTCCATCGTCGCCTCCATCGCGCGTGCCCATCACGCCGTCGTCACCGCCGTCCCCGGCAGCACGGGCGGACTGCGGGTCCGGGTCGAGTTCCCCACGGCCTGATCCGGCTGCTGGGGGCACCTGGACGTTCTTCGAACGGTGCCCGCACCGGACGGCCCCTGAACAGGTCTCCGGGGCCTGCGAGCGGCCCCACCAGGTCCAGCAGCCGCGGTCCGGGCCGGCCTCGCGCATCGCGCATCGCGTCGAGCATGAGTTCGGTCGACTCGGCGAGCCAGGCGTCCAGGGCTTCGCGGTCGCGGGGCGCGGTCGGGGCGCCCTTCGGGTCCGTTTTCGCCGGGGGCTCGGCGCCCGGGCCCGCCGCGACGATGGCGGCCTGGCGGCGGCGGCCGTCGCCGAGGTGCTGCGCCAGTTCGCGCAGCGTCCAGTCCGGGCAGGTCGGGACCTGGACGTCAAGGTCGGGGGCGGACGCGATCGCGGCGCGGAACGCGACCGAGCGGTCCTGAAAGACCTTCAGCGAACCTCCAGGACAAGCGGGCCGGGACGCCCCGGCTACGCCTTGGTACAGGTCGGGTCGGCCTCCGGCAGGCGTCCGCCGGCCAGGTAGGCGTTGACCGCGTCGTCCACGCACGCGTTGCCGTACGTCCCGTAGAGCCCGTGCTGGTCGGCGCCCCGCAGGGTCAGCAGCCGGGAGCCGGGCAGCAGCCCGTGCAGCGCGACGCCGTCCCGGTAGGGGGTGCGCGGGTCCCCGGTGGCGGAGAGGATCAGTGCCCGGGCGTCGCGGCGTACCTCGGTGGGCGCCTCGCGCGGGGGGTCCAGGAAGGCGCACGGGGAGATGTTGTCGAGCAGCGGGCCGGACAGCGGGTACCGGGCGCGGTCGCGCTCGATCCGGCGCCAGTAGTCCTCCGGGTCGCGCGGCGCCGTACCGTCCGCGCACAGGATGGCCTGGGAGATGCTGCCGGCCTGCGACCCCTGCGGGGTGAACAGGAAGCGCAGCATGGCGGTGGTCCCGTCCGAGGGGGTGACCGGCCGGCCCGACGCGGCCTCGGCGAGCGTCGCCGTCAGCTCGGCGAGGCCCGCCCGATCCGCGTCGGAGTCGCCCGCGAGGTTCATGAACACCAGCATCGGCACCCGGGTGTCGTCGAGCTCGAAGGCGTCGGCGCCGGTGCCGACGACGAGCGGGCGCGCCGCGGCCGCCCGGACCGTGCGCAGCACCCCGGTGACCACCTCCTCGCGGGTGCGGCCCAGCCCGTACGTGTCGTGGCGGGCCGCCGCCCAGTCCGCCCAGTCGGCGAACGCCCGCTCGTTCTCCGGCGCCATGTTGGGGAGCAGCGCCGGCCCGGCGTGGGCCGGGTTCAGCGCGCTGTCCAGGACCACCCGGTCGTAGCGGCCGGGGAACATCTGGGTGTACACCGTGCCGAGGTAGGTGCCGTACGAGAGGCCGAGGTAGGAGATCCGCCGCTCGCCGAGCGCGCCCCGCACCACGTCCATGTCCCGGGCCGCGTCGCGGGTGCTCGCGTGCGGCAGCAGATCCCCGGCCGCCGAACGGCACCGGGTCGCGAGGTCCCGCTGGAGGGCGACCTGGCGCTCGAAGGAGGCCCGGCCGGTCCCGGCGGAGGTGATGCTGAAGCCGATCGGCCAGCCGCAGTCGAGGGGGGCGCTGCGGCCGACGAAGCGCGGGTCCAGCCCGACGATGTCGAAGCGGGCGGCGGTGTCCTTCAACGCGGCGCGCACCCGCGGCGGCGCACCGAGCGTCGGACTGCCGGGGCCGCCGTCGTTGAGCAGCAGCGTGCCGATCCGGTGGCGGGTGTCGGTGGCCTTGATCCGGGAGAGCGCCAGCGTGACCGTGCGTCCGCCGGGGTCGCCGTAGTCGAGCGGCACGGTGACCTCCGCGCAGCGGGCGCCGGCCCGTTCCAGCGCGGCGCCCTCCTCGTCCTGCGGGCCCTGGACGCAGCTGTGCCAGGCCGGTCGCTGCTGGTAGTAGCGGTCGAGCCCCCGGGGGATGCCGGCGGCCTGTGCGGCGGCTTCTGCCGGTGCGGTGGCGGCGGCCGCGGTCAGGCCGGCCACGAGGGCGAGAGCGGCCGCGGCGGCGCGGCGGCGGAGGTAGGTCAAGACGTCTCCTCGGCGGTGCGGGGCCCGGTCCGGGCCACCTCCGTACAGGACGCATGCGGGGCAAACGATATGACGATCCGTCGGCAGTCGGCCAGCGCGTGCAGCAGCACCAGCGGCCAGACACTCCCGATGCACAGCCGCGCGCCGCACAGGAAGAAGCCGAACGCGCCGGCCTCCAGCACCTGCCACAGCGTGTTGCCCAGGGGCGCGTCGAAGAACAGCCAGTTGTCGAGGTGCCCGACCCCGAACAGCGCCGCCGTCAGCGCCCCCGCGCGCACTGGGCCGAGCGGCCGTGCGACCTCCAGCACCAGCGCCCGGCTGCTCAGCTCCTCGCTGACCCCGATGGCGAGCATCAGCACCACCCCGCCCGCCAGGGCCGCCGTGCCGCCCTCGATCCCGGGCAGCGCCGCCAGCGCCGTCACCGGCAGCAGCACCGGCCAGCGCGCCATCACCCCTGGGCGCGATCGCGAGCACCATGGTGCAGGGCGCGCCCTCGTACTGCTGGGTCGGCCAGCGGGACCATCTTCGCAATACGGGCGATAGCGGACGCGTTCATGTGGCAGTCCCCCCAAGGACACGTGGTGATGAAGGTGATGGTGATCGGATGAACGGGCGCCCGATGTCGCGCCCCGAGGCGCCCGCCCGAGCCCCCCGGCTCCGCCGGCTCGCTCTCCCCGCCTCTCACCCTGATAGACGTCCATCCCGCCGGGGGGGGGTTGCAGGTCGGTTCGAAGAAATTTCTCGCGGACTTCGCCCGGAACGAGGGCGTTCAACCAGGGGGCACGACACTGGCACGGCCAGGCCCGCCCGTTCGCCGACCACATCGACGTCCGGACAGCGGCCCTGGTCGCCTACGACAGCGTCCAGCCCACCCACGGCCTCGAGGCTCCGCCCGAGGCGCCCGCCGCGATCGCTGTCGATCTCGGCGGGGTCGACATCCGACACGACTCCCGTGCTTTTCCGCCATTCGCCCACCCCATCGATTCCCCGGCCATCGGCCGGGTAGGCACGGGATGCCACCCACCCATGAGGAGAGCCAATGAGGCTTCGGATCGGTCAGGGAACAGCGGCACTTGTCGCCGGAATCGTGGTCACCACAGGATTCGCGGCCGCACCATCCGCCGACGCCGCTACCGTGCATTCGCTGTCGGCGGGTTCGCGAACCTTCGTCAACGTGAACTCCGGTAAGTGCTTGGAGATCTGGAACGACGCCACCGACAACGGCGCCCGTGCCGGCCAGTGGGACTGCAACGGATCAGCAACCCAGCAATGGCAGGTGTACCTCAACGGTGCCTGGGCCGCCATCGTCAATGTGAACTCGGGCAAGTGCTTGGAGATCTGGGGCGACGCCACCGACAACGGCGCCTTTGCCGGCCAGTGGGACTGCAACGGATCGCCGACCCAGCAGTGGCTCTTGACCTCCACTGGCGAAATCAGCAACAGGAACTCGGGCAAGTGCCTGGAGATCTGGAACGACGCCACCCACAACGGTGCGACCGCAAACCAGTGGCAGTGCAACTGGTCCGCCACGCAGAAGTGGCGCTGAGACGCGATCGCGCGTGGTCGCCCGGTGACCGGAAGCCGGAGGGTTGCCGGTGACGGGGAGCTGGTTGGTCAGTCGCTGATTGCGAGATGCAGGATGGTGACCCAACTGTCGGTGACCAACAACAGGTTGCGCCACCATATGCAGTAGGAGTGCGGACCTCCGACATCGCCGCAGCTTCGGACGGGACCCAGGTGTGCCGCGACGAGGTCGGCGAGGCCATCGGCGAGTTCGCCGGCCTGCCGGATCTCATCGGGCGTGCGGGGGTTGGGCACGAACTCCGTTTTGGGGGGCTGCATGAACCCCTTGGTCACCTGCCGATGGAGAATGTCCCGCCAGGCCCGGGGGGGAGGCGAGCGGGAGTATCGGTGTCCCATCTGGTATCCGCTGCCCAGCCGCCGGCGTCGTGGACGGCCTGAGCGAGACCCTGCATCCGGTCAGTACCGGGTGTCATCCCGGTCACGGGAACCACGTGAAGCAGCTCGATGAACGGCTCGTGGTTGCAGTCCTGGAACAGGTCCAGGAGGGGTTCCGCCGCGGCTGACAGTGCGTCCGGCGCGGCGACCGGGTTGAGCACGGCCGTCCGGGTCCTCTCGTCCGTTGTTGCGGTGCGGCCCCATTGTGCTGGCTGAGCGCGCGTTCGTGCGCGGAGTTTTTGCGGCCTCCCGTGGGTGGAGGTGCCGGAGTTGTCCCCGCTCGTGCGGGGCCGACCGGGCAGATGCATCGGACGCCGCACCGACGTCGCCCTCTTCCCGAACGACGACGCGTTCCTATGGCTGGTCACCGCCGTGCTCGTCGAACTCCACGACGAGTGGATCGCTTCCCCTGCCGCTACATGCCCAAGGGCAGCATGGACCAGCTCTACCCGGCCAAGCTCCCCCGGAGCCCGTTCACCGAGCGCCTGCCTCCACCGGAGACCGAGGTGGCGGCGTCCAGGCACCGTACGCAGCACGGCCTCATTCAGCATGTGGATGAGCGGCACGATGCCCCACCGGCGCTGTACCTCGTCTGGATCCTTCGCAGGTTGCGCGGCTCGGGCTGGGCCTCGTCCGGGGTGAGCCGGATCGCCCCGGACTTCCGCTCGGCGATGTCCCGCCAGCTCGGCTTGGGCATCCGGTCGTTCAGCAGGGTCAGCTCGGTGGTCATCTGCTCGCGCAGCTCGTCGACGAGGACGGCGGCGTCCATCGGGTGACCGACGGCGTACGGCGGCGGATCCGCTCGGTCAGGTCCGGCTTCCGCCGGCTGCGGCTCTCCATACGCCGTGGCGGATCCATTGCCGGTTGCCCGCACATGCCACGGCCGGACCGACGAGCATGGACAGCATCCACAGCGCGACGCTGGCGGGCGAGTAGATGTAGTACTGCCATCGATTCGGCAGCAGCGTCGGCAGGAGAAGGAGCGCGACCAGTGTCACCCAGGTTGTGAGCACAGTGATCACTGCGCGCGACGCCACATCCACACCGTTTCCTGGTGCCACGTGTCCCCCTGGCCGAGTTCGGAGCGGATCCCGGAGCGGATCCCGCCCATCAAGTTTGAACGTGTTCAATATAGCAGCGCGGCTGCGGGGCGGTCGGCAGCTGGTGCGGCCGACCACTCAACATGGGGGTGCTGGCCGGGGCGGCGGAATCCGGAGTGCCGAGCAGCCGGGCCGCACCGTACGGTTGGTCGGCACGACGGGCTCAGCGGAAGTCGTCGGCGTGGTCGACGGCCCACTGGGCGTAGGTGTGTGCCGGAGCGCCGGTGATCTTTTCGGCGATGACGGAGGTCGCGGCCGCGACGCCGTCGGCGGCGGCCCACTGACTCACGATCGCCTCGGCCACGACCGGATGCATGGTTCTGGCGATTTCCGCGCGGGCCTGCTCGTCGGATATGTGCTCGATCCGGATGTGACGGCCGATGGCCTCGCCGATGTGCTCGACCTGGCGTTGCAGGGACAGGGACTCTGCCCCGTAGACGGTGTAGGCCTGGTGCGAGTGGCCCGGTTCGGTCAGGGCGGTCACCGCCAGCGCCGCGATGTCCTTCTCGTGCACCGGTGCCGACTGTGCGAGCGGACGGGGAAGGCGGACGACGTTGTCGGTGCGGATCGATTCGGCCCACCAGGTACGGGTGTTGGTCGCGAACGTCCCCGGCCTGAGGAACGTCCAGTCCATGCCGGACCGTTGGACGGCCTGCTCGATCGTGCGGTTCAGGCGGGTGACCGGGTGGTCGGCGTCGGGGTCCAGGGCGACCGACACCGACGAGAGCAGAACCACCTGCCGGATCCCCGCGGCTGCGGCCGCAGCGGCGACCTTCTCGATGTCGTAGGGCTTCCGGGGGTCGAGCATTCCGTACAGGAACACCTTGTCGGCACCGTCGAGCGCTGTGGGGAGGGTCTCGGGACGCTCAAGGTCGGCGACGACTGCTTCGCACTCGGGCGTCGAGCCCGCGGTCGGGGTCCGGCTGACCGCTCTGACCTGCTCACCGGCGGCCAGCAGGCCACCGGCCACATGACGACCGACGTTGCCGCGGGCGCCGAAGACGACTGCCACCATGATGGAACCTCCTGCTTGTTGTGGACATGAGTTGCCGCATCGGCGGGGGTGGTGCGAGAGGTGTCGCTTCCCCGCGGGTGGCGGACCGGCGCCGGCGGCCTGGTCGTCGGCGCCGGTGCGGGGGAACGGGTCGGGAGCCGGTGTGCGCCGACCGCGGGCTGCGCGGATGCGCGGATCCGAGATGTCGCTGCGACGGGACGGTCGGTCGCCGATCAGGGCTGGATGTTCTCCAGGTCCTCCAGGAGGCCGGGGTGCCTCGGCTCCCAGCCGAGCGCCTGCCGGGTGCGGGTGCTGGACGAGGGCTGGTCGGCCTTGAAGATCGGGCCGAGCGGGCCGTAGGTCTCCTCCGGCACCGACTCGACCGGCAGGCCCAGCCGTCGGCCGATGACGGCCGCGATGTCCCGTACCCGGTCCCCCTCGTCGGCCACGGCGTGCCAGGCGGTACCGGCCGGCGCCTGCTCCAGGGCGAGCCGGAACAGAACGGCCGCGTCGAGCGCGTGGACCGCGGGCCAGCGCTGGGTGCCGTCGCCGGGGTAGCCGGAGATCCCGCTTCGGCGTGCGATGTCGGTCAGCAGACCGGCGAACCCGCCCGTGCCCCCGTTGTGAACCGTGCGCGGCAGGCGTACGGACGTGCTGCGGACCCCGCGCGAGGCCAGGCCCAGGACCGCCGTGACCGTGCGACCGCGGCCGCCGACCGGCCCGTCGGTCGGTACCGGGTCGGCCTCGGTGGAGGCACGGCCCGGCACCCGGGGCGTACCCGAGACGGTGACCAGGGGGCGGTCGCTGCCGACGAGTTCCTCGCCGAGGGCGGTGAGGGCGGCGGTCTCCTCGGCGACGTTCCGGGCGAGGGCCTCGGGGCTGCTGAAGTCGTTGCCGAAGGCCAGGTGGATCACCCCGTCGGCCCGGGCGGCGCCGGAACGCAGAACGTCGAGATCGGCGAGGCCTCCCCGCAGCGGCTCGGCGCCGGCCATCTCGGCGGCCTGTGCGGAGGCGTCGGAGCGCGCGAGCGCGAGGACGGTGTGGCCGTTGCCGAGGAGTTCGGCGACGACGGCGGAACCGATCAGACCGGTGCCGCCGGTGACGAAGACGCGCATGGAACCCTCCCAGAAGTGATGGGACTCTTGTCCCGTCACCGTAGCAGAGTGATGGGACAAGAGTCCCATCACGTATGCTGAACCCCATGGGTCGATGGGAACCAGGTGCGCGTGAACGCCTCGTCGTGGCCGCGGTCGACCTGTTCACGGAGCAGGGGTACGACGCCACGACGGTCGCGCAGATCGCCGAGCGTGCCGGGGTCACCAAGAGCACCTTCTTCCGGCACTTCCCCGACAAGCGCGAGCTGCTGGTCGCCGGGCAGGAGACGCTGAGCCGGCTGCTGGCCGAGGGGATCGCCGACGCGCCCGGTGACGCCAGCCCGCTCGAGGCGGTCGCCGCCGGTCTCGAACGCGCCTCGACCGCGATGGGCCCCGGGAGCCGCGAGCTCGCCCCCCGCCTGAAGGCCGCCGTCGCCGCCAGCGCCGAGCTGCAAGAGCGCGACACCCTCAAGACCGTCAGCCTCGCGGCCGCGATGACAACCGCCCTGGTCGCCCGCGGCGTACCCGACCCGACCGCGGCCCTCGCGGGCGAGCTGGGCGTCCTCGCCTTCAAACGCGGGTACGCCGAATGGGCCGAGGACGACCGCGGCGCCGAGGGCGAGCTCGCCGGATACACCCTCGCGGCCCTGGACGAACTGCGCGCGGCGAGCGCATCGCTGGGCTGACCGGACGAGCACCGTCCAGCGCCGGTGCGGTGGAAGGGAATAGTCCCACCGATATCGAAAGTCCCATGGGTCGGAGTCCAGGTACGACCTCTGACGGCGACGGGTCCGCCGCCGAGCCGACAGCCTGGCCTTCGGGGAGAATCTCAGCCTCGCCGACGAGCCCGGCTACCTGCGGCAGGTCAAGAGCCAGGCCAACCTCCAGGAGGGCCGCCGCTCCCTTCGCCCGGAAGATCCTTCCACGGCAGGCACGGGCGGCTCTACCAGCGCTACCAGGACGGCATGGAGGACCGGATCGGGGCGCTGGGGCTGGTCCTCTCCGCCCTCGTGCTGTTCAGCACGCGGTACCTGGACGCCGCGGTGAAGAAGCTGCGGATGGACGGTTTCGACGTCCGTGACGAGGACGTGGCTCGCCTCTCACTGTTCGTGCGGCACCATACCAACATGCTCGGCCGGTACTCTTCCAGCTCCCCGACCTGCCCGGCGGCCTGCGACCACTGTGTGACCCGGACGCCGCCGAAGCGTGAAGCCGCAGGCACCGTCGCGGGGCCCGGACGTTGTGCTCCGCACTACCGGGCCCAGCGGTCGGGGGTTGGGGTGCGCGGTCGTAGGCGCTCTCCCTGCGGCCCGAACATGATCAGATATTCGACCGGTCCGCCGGGTCCGGCGTTCGCGACTCCGTGGGCGGTGCGGGTGTCGAACTCGGCCACGTCCCCGGCGCTCAGGACGAGGTCCTGCTCGCCGAGCGCCAGCCACAGCCGCCCGTACAGGACGCACAGCCATTCGTACCCGTCGTGGGAGACCTGCCGCGGCCGCGCCGGCGGCGCGTCGACGGCGGGCAGGACGTGCTTGTGGGCGTGCAGGCCCCCGACGTACCGGGTCAGCGGCAGCACCGTCTTGTCGTTGCCGGAACGCTGCGGCACCGGGGTGCGCGGTCCGGCCGCCGCGGCGGGTGCGGTGCCGGCCAGCTCGTCCAGGGAGACGTCGTACGCCTTCGCTAGCTGCAGCAGCACCTCCAGGGTCGGCTTGCGCCGGCCGGTCTCGATCCGCGACAGCGTGCTCAGCGAGATGCCGGTCGCGCGGCTGACGCCGGTGAGTGTGGCGCCGTGCTGCTCGCGCGCGGTCCGCAGCCGGGGGCCCATGGCCGCCAGCGTGTCGGCTGTGCCGTCGTCCGTCACCGTCACCGTCACCGTCGCCCCGCTCCCTGCGGCCGTGCTGCCTCCACCGCCCTGTCCTGCCAGTTTGCCACAATGGCAAGGGTGTTCGCGTCGCGCGGCCGCCGCGCCGCATGATCGGTGGGTAACCGCGGCCGCCCGTGAACCGAGGAGAAGCGATGCACCAGCCCGCACCGTCCGCCGACCTGCGCCACCGCACCATCGAGGCACCCGCCGGGCGCCTGCACCTGGTCGAGCAGGGCACCGGACCACTGGTCCTGCTCGTCCACGGCTTCCCCGAGACCTGGTACTCCTGGCGCCGCCAACTCCCGGCCCTCGCCGCGGCGGGACACCGGGCCGTGGCGCTCGACGTGCGCGGCTACGGCCGCTCCTCCAAGCCGGCCGCGACGGACGCCTACCGGATGCTCGACCTGGTGGAGGACAACGTCGCCCTGGTGCGCGCCCTGGGCGAGGAGACGGCGGTGGTCGTCGGGCACGACTGGGGCTCCAGCATCGCGGCGGCCTCCGCCCTGCTCCACCCCGAGGTCTTCCGCGCCGTCGGACTGCTGAGCGTCCCCTACGCGCCGCCCGGCGGCCCCCGCCCCACCGACGTCTTCGCGCAGATGGGCGGCGACCAGGAGTTCTACGTCTCGTACTTCCAGGAGCCCGGCCGGGCCGAAGCCGAGATGGAGCCCGACCTCCGGGGCTGGCTCGCGGGCTTCTACGCGGCCATGTCCGCCGACACCATGCCCGCCCGGGGCGAGCCCGACCCGCACTTCGTGACCCGCACCGGCGGCCGGCTGCGCGACCGCTTCCCCGGCGGCAAGCTGCCCGCCTGGCTGACCGAGGACGACCTCGACGTGTACGCCGGGGAGTTCGAGCGCACCGGCATGACCGGGGCCCTCAACCGCTACCGCAACATGGACCGCGACTGGGAGGACCTCGCCCAGTACGGCGGAGCCCCGATCAGGCAGCCGTCCCTGTTCATCGGCGGCGCCCTGGACGCTTCCACGACCTGGATGGCCGACGCCATCGACGCCTACCCGGCCACCCTCCCCGCCCTGACCTCCACCCACATCCTGGACGGCTGCGGGCACTGGATCCAGCAGGAGCGTCCCGAGGACGTCAACCGCCTGCTGACCGCCTGGCTCGCCTCCCTCCAGGGCTGAACCGGCGGGTGCGCCGGCCGGCCTCCGTCGCAAGGGCTTGCCGCTGTTCGTCATGGTCACCCCCGCGCACCGAGCGTGTCGACGTGACGGGCCGGTTCACCAGGCTTCATGCAGTGGGATGGTTTCGGACCGGTGCCTTTGACCGGCGGCCGACTCCGTGGAACGACCTGTGCACGAGGCAGCGCACCCTCCGCCCCGGAACACCAGCGGGTCCGCAGGCCGGCCGCGGCGCGGGTCGCCGGGTGAGCGCACGTGCCGGCCAGCGCAAGGGCGCTTCCTCTCGCCCGTCAGATCACAGGCCACGGCATCAGGCCGTCGGTGCGCACAGGAGGAACCACCATGCCCAGAACGAAGACAACCCTGGTCGGCACGGTCATCGCCGTCGTCGCCGCTCTGACAGCCCTGAGTACCGGCCCGGCGCACAGCGCAACGGGCCGGCCGGCGACAAGGGGACCACCCGGCAGTCTCGGTGAACAACGGCAGCCCTACCCCGGACGGGACCGCGCCCGCCAAGGTCGCCGGGCCACCCGCCGATCAAATGCTGAGCGACGCGCAGCCGGACATCCTCTGGTACAACACCAGCACCAACGAGTCCCAGATCTGGTTCATGAACGACATGAGCATCATCGGCCGAGCTGATGTGCTGGAGGAGAACGGCAGCCCCATCCACGTCGGAGCACCCTGGCAGATCGCCGGCATCGGATACTTCTAGTGCCGCATCAGACTGCGTTCGCCCCGTTGTGACGCATCGCTCGGTTGCCGCCAGGTGGCAACCGAGCGGCCAGAATGATCACGTGGCTG
>NZ_JBVJBI010000036.1:0-88975 GCF_055589745.1 Kitasatospora sp. NPDC041917
ACTTTTGGCACGCTGTTGAGTTCTCAAGGAACGGACGCTTCCTTCGGACCGCCTTCCAGCGGACCCTCCGGGCTTCGTTCTTTCGTGTTTCCAGCCTACCAGATGCTTTCTGCTCCGTTTACCGGGGCTTTTCGCATCTGAAATCTGGTGTTAACCGCCAAGTTGTGGCGACTCGACCAACCATAGCGGGTCGGCAGCCGGAGCGCGAATCGGGGCGCACCGGGAGTCCCCCGGACGGCGGCATGATTTGTTGCTCTCGCGAGCATATACAGCAATGGTCCCGATTCGCCAAGATGCCTGTAGAGTGCGGCGCATCGGAGCCAAGAGGACTAGACCACTCGCGGGCCGGTGAGTCGCCGGCCGGCTGGGCCGGCAGGGGCGGGGTCTTCGCCCGGGAATGTCAGCAGATGTCCAAAGTTGACATGATTTAGGCTTCAGTTGATCGTCGTGCCGCTCCTCGCGGCCGCACGCTGTACTGCGCACTTGGGAGGCACAACCATGACCACTGTGACGTCGCCGCTGACCGGCAAGATCGTGGGGCTCGCGGGCGTGCCCGACCCGGTGTTCTCGGGTGCGATGGTCGGCCCGGGCACCGCGATCGACCCCGTTCGCGAGCAGACCACGGCGGTCGCTCCGGTGGACGGTGTCGTCGTCTCCATGCACCCGCACGCGTTCGTCGTCGTGGACGCCGAGGGCCACGGTGTGCTGACCCACCTCGGGATCGACACCGTTCAGCTGAACGGCGAGGGCTTCGAGCTGCTCGTCAACAAGGGCGACACGGTGACCCGGGGTCAGGCCGTCATCAAGTGGGACCCGGCCGCCGTCGAGGCCGCGGGCAAGTCGCCGATCTCGCCGATCGTGGCGCTGGAGGCCACCGTGGACTCGCTGGGCGATCTGCGGGAGGACGGCGAGGCCAAGGCCGGCGAGCAGCTGTTCAACTGGAGCTGACCTCTTCCTTCCGACCCGCCCCGGACGAGATGACGGGGCGGCCCCCACACACAGCGGTTCCCGGCGGGGCCGCTCATCTCAGCGGAGACAGGTGACATGGAGAAGACGCTGCGCGGCGTGGGCGTGAGCCACGGGGTCGCGATCGGCCAGGTGCGGCACATGGGGACGGCGGTGCTGGAGCCCCCGGCCACCCAGATCCCGACCGAGGACGCCCCCCGTGAGCAGGCTCGCGCCCAGGCCGCCGTCGAGGCGGTCGCCGCCGACCTCATCGCGCGCGGCAACCTCGCGGGCGGCGAGGCCCAGGCCGTGCTGGAGGCCCAGGCGCTGATGGCGCAGGACCCGGAGCTGATGGCCGACGTGTCCCGCCGGATCGCCGTCGGCAGCAGTGCCGAGCGCGGCATCTACGACGCGTTCGCGGCCTACCGGGCGCTGCTCGCCTCCGCCGGGGAGTACCTGGCCGGGCGGGTCGCCGACCTGGACGACGTGCGCAACCGGATCGTGGCCCGGCTGCTCGGCGTGCCGATGCCGGGCGTGCCGGACAGCGACGAGCCGTACGTACTGTTCGCGCGGGACCTGGCGCCGGCCGACACCGCGCTGCTGGACCCGACGCTGGTGCTCGGCTTCGTGACCGAGGAGGGCGGGCCGACCAGCCACAGCGCCATCCTGGCCCGGGCGATGGGCGTGCCGGCCGTCGTGGCGCTGCCGGGTGCGATCGAGGTCGCCGAGGGCACCGTCGTCGCGGTGGACGGCAGCTCCGGCGACGTGCTGCTGGAGCCGTCCCAGGAGAAGCAGGACGAGCTGCGGGCGGCCGCCGCCGAGCGCAGGGCCGCGCTGGCCGCCTCGTCCGGCCCGGGGCAGACCTCGGACGGGCACCGGGTGCCGCTGCTGGCCAACGTGGGCGGACCGGCCGACGTGCCGGCCGCGCTGGAGAACGGCGCCGAGGGCGTCGGCCTGTTCCGCACCGAGTTCCTGTTCCTGGACGACTCGGCGAAGGCTCCCGGCGCGGAGAAGCAGGTCGAGGCGTACCGCAAGGTACTGGAGGCCTTCCCCGAGGGCCGGGTCGTGGTCCGGGTCCTGGACGCCGGCGCCGACAAGCCGCTGGACTTCCTGACCCCGGTCGACGAGCCCAACCCGGCTCTGGGCGTGCGCGGTCTGCGCACCCTGCTCGAACACCCCGAGGTGCTGCGGACCCAGCTGGAGTCGCTGGCCAAGGCGGCCGAGGGCCTGCCGGTGCACCTTGAGGTGATGGCCCCGATGGTGGCCGACCGCAAGGACGCCAAGGACTTCGCGACCGCCTGCCGTGAGGCCGGGCTGGACGCCAAGTTCGGCGCGATGGTGGAGATCCCGTCGGCCGCGCTGCGCGCCAGGGCGATCCTCCAGGAGGTCGAGTTCCTGTCGCTGGGGACCAACGACCTCGCGCAGTACACCTTCGCGGCCGACCGCCAGGTCGGTGCGCTGGCCCGGCTCCAGGACCCGTGGCAGCCGGCCCTGCTGGACCTGGTCGCCGCGGCGGCCGACGCCGCGCGGGCGGCCGGCAAGAGCTGCGGCGTCTGCGGCGAGGCCGCCTCCGACCCGCTGCTGGCCGTGGTGCTGACCGGTCTGGGCGTCACCAGCCTGTCGATGGGCGCGGCCTCGATCCCCTACGTGCGGACCACGCTCGCCAAGTACACGCTGGCGCAGTGCCGCCGGGCGGCCGAGGCGGCCCGGGCCGCGGACAGCGCCGAGGAGGCGCGGGCCGCGGCGCAGCAGGTGCTCTCCGGCGAGTAGCCGGGAACGGCGGAAGCGGGAACAGCGAGAGGGGCGCCCCCACCCGGGATGGTGGGGGCGCCCCTCTCGCCCGTCCCGGGGCCGGTCAGGCCCGGCGGTCGAGGCGGAGCTGCTCGAAGAAGCGCAGGTGCTCGATGCGGTCGACGGAGCCGGGGTTGACGGCCTGCTCCAGCGGGGTGCCGGAGAGGATGCGCTTGACCGGGACCTCGATCCGCTTGCCGGTGAGGGTGTGCGGGAGGCCGTCGACGGCGATGACCTCGTCGGGCACGTGGCGCGGGGAGAGTTCGGTGCGCAGCGCGGTGCGGATGCGGCCGACCAGGTCGTCGTTCAGTTCCGCGCCGGGGACGAGGACGACGAACAGCGGCATCCAGTAGCCGCCGTCGGGCTCCTCCAGGCCGATGACCAGGGACTCGGCGATCTCGGGGAGGCGCTCGACGACCTCGTAGATGTCCGAGGAGCCCATCCGGACGCCCTGGCGGTTGAGGGTGGAGTCGGAGCGGCCGTGGATGACGACGGTGCCCCGGGAGGTGACGGTGATCCAGTCGCCGTGGCGCCAGATGCCCGGGTACATGTCGAAGTAGCTGTCGTGGAAGCGGGTGCCCTTGTCGTCGTTCCAGAAGCCGGTGGGCATGGACGGGAGGGGCTTGGTGACGACGAGTTCGCCGACGGTGTCGATGTGCGGGTGGCCCTGGACGTCCCAGGACTCGACGGCGGCGCCGAGGCAGGGGGCCTGGATCTCGCCGAGGTGGACCGGCAGGGTCGGGACGCCGCCGACGAAGCAGGAGCAGACGTCGGTGCCGCCGCTGACCGAGGCGAGCCAGACGTCCTCACTGACCTCGTCGTAGATCCAGCGGAAGCCGTCGGGCGGGAGCGGGGAGCCGGTGGTGCCGATGCAGCGGACGGCGGAGAGGTCGAGCTCGCGGCCGGGGTGGAGTTCGGCCTTGCGGCTGGCGCCGATGTAGGCGGCGGAGGTGCCGAAGACGGTGGTGCCGGTGCGGGCGGCGACCGACCACAGGGCGCCGGCGTCGGGGTGGCCGGGGCTGCCGTCGTAGGTGACGATCGTGGATCCGACCAGGAGGCCGGCGACCAGGAAGTTCCACATCATCCAGCCGGTCGAGGTGAACCAGAAGAAGCGGTCCTGCGGGCCGAGGCCGAGGTGGAGGCCGACCTGCTTGAGGTGCTCGACCAGGATGCCGCCCTGGCTCTGGACGATCGGCTTGGGCAGGCCGGTGGTGCCGGAGGAGTAGAGCACCCAGAGCGGGTGGTCGAACGGGAGCTGGGCGAACTCCGCTTCGCCGTCGGCTCCCGGGGCCCGGTCGGAGACCAGGTCGGCCCAGTCGAGGGCGCCTTCGGGGGCCGGGCCGCCGAGCAGCGGGACGTGGACGACGGTGCGCAGTGAGGGCAGTTCGCGGCGCAGCTCGGCGACGACGTCGGTGCGGTCGTGGGCCTTGCCTCCGTAGTGGTAGCCGTCGACGGCGATCAGGACGTCCGGTTCGAGCTGCTGGAAGCGGTCGAGCACGCTGCGGGCGCCGAAGTCGGGGGCGCAGGAGGTCCAGACGGCGCCGACGGCGTTGGTGGCGAGGAGCGCGACGACGGCCTGCGGGATGTTGGGCAGGTAGGCGGCGACCCGGTCGTGGGGGCCGATCCCCTGGGCGCGCAGGGCCGCGGCGAGGGAGAGGACCTGGCGGCGCAGTTCGGCCCAGGTGGTCGGGACCGGGTCGCCGCTCGTCTCGTCGACGTGGAGGATGGCGGGCCGGTCGGCGTTGGCCGGGTCCTCGGAGTGGCGCAGGACGTGCTCGGCGTAGTTCAGGCGGGCGCCGGGGAACCACTGGGAGCCGGTGCGGGTCTCGTCGGCGAGGAAGGCGTCGGGCATCCGGGGGTCGGCGAGGACGGCGTCGGGGGCCTGGGTGAAGCGGACGTCGAACCACTGGGTGATCGCGGTCCAGAACCGGTCGAGGTCCTCGGTGGACCAGGCGTGCAGGTCGGCGTAGCGCTGGGCGGCCTGCTGGTCGTCGTCGGCCGGGGCGAGCGGGGCGGCCGGGGCGCCGTGGTGCTCGGCCGCCCAGGCCTGGAAGGCCACCAGGGGGGTGGCGGCGGCGCGAGCGGGGTTGGGGCGCCAGAGCGGCTGGTCCTGCGGTGGGGTGCTCACGGTGGTGGTCTCCCGGCCGGTGGTGGGGACGGGAGGGCTCGTGGCAGACCCGTCCGGTTGGGCTGTCGGTGCAGACCATGCCATGTGATCGGCCGCCGCGCCAGGGTCGGCCGGTGGGGGCCGGGGGCCCGCGCCGCAGGGCGGGCCCGGGGTCAGCGGGGGGTGAACTCGCCGCTGAACCAGCGGCGCAGGACACCCTTGTGGAAGTCCCAGACGAGCGCGGTGTCGGCGGTGGCGAGCAGCCAGCCGTCGGTCTCGTCGGTGGGGCGCGAGGGCGGGAGCTCGGCGAGCGGGCGGGCCGGGAGCAGACCGCAGAGCACGACGAAGCGGCCGGCGGGGTCGGAGGCGGTGTGGATCAGGGTGACGTCGGCCGGGTCGGCGGTGATGCCGGTCTCCTCGTGCAGTTCGCGCACGCAGGCCTGCTGCCAGCTCTCGCCGTAGTCCATGTAGCCGCCGGGGAAGGCGAGTTCGCCGTAGCCGGGCTCGATGGTGCGGCGGATGACGACCAGGGCCGGGTCGGCGTCGGGGCGGGTGACGGGGAGGACGGTGACCGCGACGGGCAGCGGGTTGCGGTAGCTGATCTCGGCGCAGCCGGGGCAGGTGCGGGGCCAGAGGCGGGTGCCGGGCGGGTAGGGCGTGCCGCAGAAGTGGCAGTGCGAGAACGGCCGGTGGGCTTCGGCGGCGGTCGTCGCTTCGTCAGTGGTCATGGCCGGATGGTAGCCCGGTCGGTCGACGGCGTTGCCGTGGGCCGCCGGACCTCAGGGGGCGCCGGCGGCGCCGGCCGGGTCGTCGCGGGTGGGGCGGAGCAGCGCGGGGTGCAGCAGGCGGGCGTCGCCGGCGTGGTAGGTGCGGGCGCGGGGGCCGCCGCGGGCGCCGCCGCGCTCGGTGGTGGCGCCGGTGCTCTCGACGAAGCCGGGCACGGACAGCACCTTGCGGTGGAAGTTGCCGGGGTGGAGCTTCTCGTCCCAGACCGCCTCGTAGACGGCGCGGAGGTCGGGGATGGTGAAGTCGTACGGCAGGAAGGCGGTGGCCAACGGGCTGTACTCCAGCTTGGCGCGCACCCGGTCGAGGCCGTCGGAGAGGATGCGGGCGTGGTCGAAGGCCAGCGTGACCGGGCCGGGGCCGGGGCGCCCGTCGACACCACCCCCGTGGGTGTCGACGGGCGCACCGGCGGCTCGGGACCGGCCGCAGGGCCGGAGGTCCAGGTCGGAGACGGGGTGCCAGGCGGCGGCCGCGGCGTCCGTCCCGGCCCGGGGGTCGGGCAGGTCCGGGGCGAAGGCGAGGTAGGCGACGGAGACGACGTGCATCCGCGGATCCCGCTCGGGGGCGCCGTAGGTGCCGAGTTGTTCCAGGTGGAGGCGGCAGGGCATCGCCCCGGCCGCGGAGGCGCTCAGCAGGCCCGTTTCCTCGGCGAGCTCGCGGGCGGCGGCCTCGTCCAGATCCTCCTCGCCGGCCCGCAGGAAACCACCGGGCAGCGCCCAGCAGCCCTGGTGGGGCGGGGCGCCGCGCTCGACGAGCAGGACGTGCAGGCCGCCGTGGCGCAACGTCAGGGCGACCACGTCCACGGTGACGGCGATCGGGGCGTAGGCGCGCGGGTCGTACGCGGCGAGCCACTGCTGCTCGGCTCCGGGCCCGGTGGGGGGCGGGTGGTCGTCCGCTGCCATCGCCGGGCTCCTCTCCGTGGTCGCCGGTGCCACCGGGCCTGTTCTGCCGGTGCTGTTCTTCTCGGGCTGAGCACAACGTAGCGAGTGCGTTCCCCGGCGGCAAATGGTTTTCCTGCCCGGCCCGGGGGCGCCCACCCCTAGGCTGTGACCAGGAACTCTTCCAGAGGAGACCGAGATGCCCACTGCTCCCCCGCCGGACTTCGCCGCCGCGCTGGCCGCCGGTCCGCTGGTGCTCGACGGCGGGATGTCGAACCAGTTGGCGGCGGCCGGGCACGACCTCTCGGACGAGCTCTGGTCGGCGCGGCTGCTGGCGGACGACCCGCAGGCGGTGGTGGCGGCGCACCGGGCGTACTTCGCGGCGGGCGCGGACGTCGCGATAACCGCGAGCTACCAGGCGAGCTTCGAGGGCTTCGCGCGCCGCGGGGTCGACCGGGCGCAGGCCGCGCGGCTGCTGGCGCGGAGCGTGGAGCTGGCCCGGGAGGCGGCGCGGCCGGAGCCGGGCGGGCGGCGGCGCTGGGTGGCGGCCTCGGTGGGTCCGTACGGGGCGGTGCTGGCGGACGGTTCGGAGTACCGGGGCCGGTACGGGCTGAGCGTCGCGGAGCTGGCGGACTTCCACCGGCCGCGGCTGGAGGTGCTGGCGGCGACCCGGCCCGACGTGCTGGCGCTGGAGACGGTGCCGGACGCGGACGAGGCGCGGGCGCTGCTGGGGCTGGTGCGCGGACTGGGGGTGCCGGCCTGGCTGTCGTACAGCGTCGAGGGCGACCGGACCAGGGCCGGGCAACCGCTGGCGGAGGCCTTCGCGCTGGCCGCGGAGGTGGACGAGGTGGTCGCGGTGGGCGTCAACTGCTGCACGCCGCAGGACGCGGACCGGGCGGTGGCGGTGGCCGCCGAGGTGACCGGGAAGCCGGTGGTGGTCTACCCGAACAGCGGGGAGAGCTGGGACGCCGCCCGCCGGGGCTGGTGCGGCGAGCCGACCTTCCGCTCGGCCCGGGTGGGCGGCTGGCTCGCGGACGGCGCGCGGCTGGTGGGCGGCTGCTGCCGGGTCGGGACGGACGGGATCGCGGCACTGGCGGCGGAGGTGACGGTGCTGCGGGCGCAGCGGGCGGGGGCGGTGGGGTGACGGCGCGGGAGCGGTGAGGGCCCGGCGCCGGGCCGTCCGCGCACCCGGCGGACCGCGCCGCGGGCGGGAGGGCCCGGGCGGGTTACCCGGGGGGAAGGTGCACGGAGTCCGGGCGGCCTGGCAGACTCGTCCCGTCATCACTGTGGTCGACATTGTCGACCGCCTTTCAGCGCGGAGGTACCCATGCCCGGCCCGATCCAGTCGCTTTCCCGGGCCGCCGCGATCATGCGCCTGCTGGCCGGCGGTGAACGCCGGCTGGGCCTGTCCGAGGTGTCGACGGCGCTGGACCTGGCCAAGGGGACCGCGCACGGCATCCTCCGCACGCTGCAGCAGGAGGGGTTCGTCGAGCAGGACCCGGAGACCGGCAAGTACCAGCTGGGCGCCGAGCTGCTGCGGCTGGGGCAGAGCTACCTGGACGTGCACGAGCTGCGGGCACGGGCGCTGGTGTGGGCGGACGACCTGGCCCGGGCGTCCGGGGAGACGGTCTACCTGGGGGTGCTGCACCAGCAGGGCGTGCTGATCGTGCACCACGTGTTCCGGCCGGACGACACCCGGCAAGTGCTGGAGGTGGGCTCGATGCAGCCGCTGCACAGCACCGCGCTGGGCAAGGTGCTGGTGGCCTACGACCCGGTGGCGCGCGGGGAGCTGGGCGACGGGCCGTACGAGTCGTACACCGTGCGGACGCTGACCGGGGCGGCCGACGTGGACGCCGAGTGCGCGCTGATCCGGGAGCGCGGCTGGGCGGACTCGATCGAGGAGACCTGGGAGGGCGTGGCCTCGATCGGCGCGCTGATCCAGGACCGGCGGCGCAACCCGGTGGGCGCGGTGTGCATCAGCGGGGCGGTCGAGCGGGTCTGCGAGGACGGCTTCGTGAAGCCCTCGCTGGTGGCCTCGGTGCGCAGCGCGGCGCGGGCGATCTCCCGCGACCTGGGCGCCGGGCGGTTCTGAGCACATCCACGGACGGCCCGCCGAGGGCCGTCGATTCGTCACGCTGAGGCGCGGACGGGCGGGAGCCCTGTCCGCGCCTCTGGCGTTTTGTCCCGTTTCGGGGCGCTCCGCTCGGTAACGTCGACGGACCTGCCGAGGCGAGGGTCACAGCTGCGTAACCCTGCCTTGACGTGGGGGCGACCTGGGGAGGAAGCTTCCGCATGACGGTCGACATTGTCGAACGATGGCCGGAGAGATCGCTCCCACAGTGCGCTCATCCGCACAGCGATCGACCGGCCGCCTGCCCCCACCTACCCTCCGGGCCATATGGACAAGGGAGTCTTTGTGTCCGCGTTCTCCAACGGCGACGTCTTCGTCGGCGAAACCCTCGGCACCGCCGCCCTGATACTCCTCGGCGGTGGCGTCTGCGCCGCCGTGACCCTCAAGAAGTCGAAGGCCGTCAACGCCGGCTGGCTGGCGATCACCTTCGGCTGGGGATTCGCGGTCCTCATCGCCGCCTACATGTCGGCTCCGAAGTCCGGCGCCCACCTGAACCCCGCCGTCACCATCGCGCTCGCGGTGAAGAGCGGCGAGTGGAGCCAGGTGCCGCTCTACCTCGGCTCCCAGCTGCTCGGCGCGATCATCGGCGCCGTACTGGTCTGGGTCACCTACCTGGGCCAGTTCAACGCGAACGAGGAGCCCACCCTCGGCATCTTCTCGACCGGCCCCGAGATCCGGAACCCGATCCAGAACGTGCTCACCGAGGTCATCGGCACCTTCGTGCTCTGCTTCGCGATCCTCACCATCGGCACCAACTCCGGCCTCTCCCAGTCCGGCACCGGCACCCTGATGGTCGCCTTCACCGTCGTCGGCATCGGCCTCTCGCTGGGCGGCCCGACCGGCTACGCGATCAACCCGGCCCGTGACCTCGGCCCGCGCATCGCGCACGCCCTGCTGCCGATCCCGAAGAAGGGCGGCTCCGACTGGTCGTACGCCTGGATCCCGGTCGTCGGCCCGATCCTGGGCGGCCTCGCGGCCGGTGGCGTCTACAACGCCATGTTCTAAAGGACGGGTTCGCCCCCGCCGTACACGGGGACTGACCGGACAACGCGCGTCAGGCCCACCCACCCCGTATCCCCCGAACCCGAGCCGAGGACCCTCCCCATGACCTCCACCGGTAACTACATCGCCGCGATCGACCAGGGCACCACCTCCAGCCGCTGCATCATCTTCGGCGCCGACGGCCGGATCGTCTCCGTCGACCAGCAGGAGCACCGGCAGATCTTCCCCCAGCCCGGCTACGTCGAGCACGACGCCGCCGAGATCTGGACCCGGGTGCAGTCCGTCGTCCGCGGCGCGCTGGAGAAGGCCGGCCTGACCAAGGACGACATCCGCGCGATCGGCATCACCAACCAGCGCGAGACCACCGTCCTGTGGGACAAGAACACCGGTGAGCCGGTGCACAACGCGCTGGTGTGGCAGGACACCCGCACCGAGGCGCTCTGCCGCGAGCTCGGCCGCAACGTCGGCCAGGACCGCTTCCGCCGCGAGACCGGCCTCCCGCTGGCCAGCTACTTCGCCGGCCCGAAGATCCGCTGGCTGCTGGACAACGTCGAGGGCCTGCGCGAGCGCGCCGAGGCCGGCGACATCCTGTTCGGCACCATGGACACCTGGGTCATCTGGAACCTCACCGGCGGTGTCAACGGCGGCAAGCACGTCACCGACGTCACCAACGCCAGCCGCACCATGCTGATGAACCTGAACACGCTGGCGTGGGACGAGAAGATCGCCGACTCGATGGGCGTGCCGATGGCCGTCCTGCCGGAGATCCGCTCCTCCGCCGAGGTCTACGGCGAGGCCGTCGGCGACCTGGCCGGCGTCCCGGTCGCCTCCGCGCTCGGCGACCAGCAGGCCGCGCTGTTCGGCCAGACCTGCTTCGACGAGGGCGAGGCCAAGTCCACCTACGGCACCGGCACCTTCCTGCTGCTGAACACCGGCGAGAAGATCGTCAACTCGTACCACGGCCTGCTGACCACCGTCGGCTACCGGATCGGCGACCAGGCCCCGGTGTACGCCCTGGAAGGCTCGATCGCCGTCACCGGCTCGCTCGTCCAGTGGCTGCGCGACCAGCTCGGCATCATCTCCACCGCCGCCGAGATCGAGACCCTCGCCAACACCGTCGAGGACAACGGCGGCGCCTACTTCGTCCCGGCCTTCTCCGGCCTGTTCGCCCCGTACTGGCGCTCCGACGCCCGCGGTGTGATCGCCGGTCTGACCCGGTACGTCACCAAGGGCCACCTGGCCCGGGCCGTCCTGGAGGCCACCGCCTGGCAAACCCGCGAGGTCGTCGACGCCATGCAGAAGGACTCCGGGGTCGAGCTCACCGCCCTCAAGGTCGACGGCGGCATGACCAGCAACAACCTGCTCATGCAGAACATCGCCGACGTCCTGGACGCCCCGGTCGAGCGCCCGTACGTGGCCGAGACCACCGCCCTCGGCGCCGCCTACGCGGCCGGACTCGCCGTCGGCTTCTGGAACGACCTCGACACCCTGCGGGCCAACTGGCACCGCGCCGCCGAGTGGACCCCGCGCATGGACGAGGCCACCCGGGAGCGTGAGTACAAGAAGTGGCTCAAGGCCGTGGAGCGCACCATGGGCTGGGTGGAGGAGGAAGAGAACAACTGACCGACAAGCCGGTCGGGGCCCCGCGCCCCGACCGGCCGCCCGCTGTTCCGGCAGCGGGTGTCACCGGGTTCAACCGGCCCGCCGCACCGGGCCGACCGGCCTCTCCCGCAGAGGCCGCACCGTACACGAGAGGAGTAACGGCGCCGCCCGACCCGCGCGCGCCGTACACAACCACCATGGCAACCATTCCGACCCTGGGCGCCGAGCGCACCGCCGGCCACACCGCCTCCCGCGCCGAGACCCGCGAGCTGCTCGGCAAGGCCACCTACGACCTGCTGGTGATCGGGGGCGGCATCCTCGGCACGGCCGTCGCCTGGACCGCGTCCCAGGCCGGCCTCAAGGTCGCCATGGTCGACGCCGGCGACTTCGCCGGCGCCACCTCCAGTGCCTCCTCCAAGCTCGTCCACGGCGGTCTGCGCTACCTGCAGACCGGCGCGGTCAAGCTGGTCGCGGAGAACCACAAGGAGCGCCGCGCGCTCTCCACCGACGTGGCCCCGCACCTGGTCAACCCGCTGACCTTCTTCGTGCCGGTCTACAAGGGCGGCCCGCACGGCGCAGCCAAGCTCGGCGCCGGCGTCTTCCTGTACTCCGCGCTGTCCGCCTTCCGCGACGGCATGGGCCGGGTCTCCACCGCCGCCCACGCCGCCCAGCAGGTGCCCGCGCTGCGCACCGAGGGCCTGCGCTCGGTGGCCGTCTACGGCGACCACCAGATGAACGACTCGCGCGTCGCCGTGATGACCGTGCGCGCCGCCGTCGACGCCGGCGCCGTGGTGCTCAACCACGCCGAGGTCACCGGCCTGCGCTTCACCGGCGGCCGGGTCACCGGCGCCGACCTGCGCGACCGCCTGGACGGCAGCGAGTTCGGCATCGACGCCCGCCTGGTGCTGAACGCCACCGGCCCGTGGGTGGACCACCTGCGCACGATGGAGGACGCCGGCGCCGCGCCGTCGATCCGTCTCTCCAAGGGCGCCCACGTGGTCGTCAAGCGCCGCTCGCCGTGGCGCGCCGCGCTGACCATCCCGATCGACAAGTACCGCGTCTCCTTCGCCATCCCGTGGGAGGACCACGTCCTCCTCGGCACCACCGACGAGGAGTACACCGGCGACCCGAAGGACGTCCGGGCCACCGAGGCGGACATCGACCAGATCATGGGCGAGGCCGCGCACGCGATCCGCGACGAGCACCTCGACCGCGACCTGATCACCTACTCCTTCGCCGGCCTGCGGGTGCTGCCGGGCGGCCCGGGCGACACCGCCGCCGCCAAGCGCGAGACCGTCGTCACCGAGGGCCGCGGCGGCATGCTGTCGGTCTCCGGCGGCAAGTGGACCACCTACCGGCACATCGGCCGCGCCGTCCTGGAGAAGCTGGCCCACGTGCCCGGCACCAGCCTCGGCGAGGACATGTCCCCGATCGCCCCGACCGTCCCGCTGCCGGGCGTCGGCGCGCCGAACGCGGTGGCGCACCGCCTGCTGATCGACCGTGAGCCGGGCTCGCGGATGGAGCCGCTGGTGGCCAAGCACCTGGCCAGCCACTACGGCACGCTGTCCTTCGACATCGCCCGCATGATCGACGAGAACCCGGAGCTCGGCCGGCCGATCCACGAGGACGGTCCGGACGTCTGGGCGCAGGTCGCGTACGCGGCGGACAACGAGTGGGCGTACACCTCGGACGACGTGCTGCGCCGCCGCACCACGATGACGGTGCGCGGGCTGGACACGCCGGAGATCAAGGCCGAGGTCGAGGCCTTCCTCGCGAAGCGCGGAAACAAGTAGGCACAGCCTCGCGAAGCGCGGAAACAAGTAGGCACAGCCTCGCCAAGCGCGGAAACAAGTAGGCACAGCCTCGCCAAGCAGGTCGAGGCATTCACGGCGGGCGGGCGTCCGGGGTTTCCCCGGGCGCCCGCCCGCCGTTTCGCCGTCAGACCGGGACGCCGGCCTTGACCACCCGCTTCGGGTGGAGGTCGGGGCGGGTGAGCACGGCGAGGTCGGCGAGCGGGTCGCCGTCCAGGACGAGCAGGTCGGCGTGGGCGCCCGGGGCGAGGGTGCCGATCTCCCCCGCCAGGCCGAGCAGCCGGGCCGCCGTGGTGGTCGCCGAGCGCAGCACGTCCGCGACCGGCTGGACCTGGGCGCGCAGGGTGAACTCCTCCAGCTGGGCCGGGTGCAGCGGGCCGAGCAGGTCGCTGCCGTAGACGAGGTTGACGCCCGCGCGGTGGGCGCGCTCCAGCGCCTCCAGGCCCCGGTCGCGGACCTCGGCGAGCTTGCCCAGGGAGGCGGGCGGCAGGCCGGAGGCGGCGCCGGCCCGGGCGGTCTGCTCGTAGGCGACCAGGGTGGGCACCAGGAAGGCGTCCTTCTCCAGCAGCAGGGCGACCGTGCCGTCGTCCAGCAGGTTCCCGTGCTCGACGCAGCGCACGCCGGCCCGCAGGGCGCGGTCGATCGCCCGCGGGTGGTAGGCGTGCACGGTGACGTACCGGTTGTGGTTCTCGGCCTCCTCGACGGCCGCGCGGATCTCCTCCTCGCTGTACTGGACGGCGCCGATCTCGTCGTGCGGGGAGGCGACGCCGCCGGAGAGCAGCACCTTGAGGTGGCGGGCGCCCTTGCGGAACTCGTCCCGGGCGGCGGTCCGCACCGCGTCCACGCCGTCGGCGATCCGGCCGAAGTGCGGGCGGGACTCGCAGCAGGGCAGGGCGTCGTCGCCGAGCGGGCGCAGGTCGCCGTGGCCGCCGGTCTGGGAGAGCGCCTTGCCGCCGTGCAGCAGCCGCGGGCCGGGGACCAGGCCCTCCGCGAGGGCCCGGGCCATCCCGTGGTCGGCGCCGCCGACGTCGCGGACGGTGGTGAAGCCGCGGCGCAGCATGCGCTCGGCCTCGGCGAGGGCGCGCACGGTGGCGTAGCCGGGGGTCCAGTTGGTGAAGTCGTGCAGGTCGAGCGAGGTGACCAGCAGGTGGACGTGGGCGTCGATCAGGCCGGGCAGGACGGTGCCGCCGGCCGCGTCGAGGACCCGGACGTCCTCGGCGGCGGCGGGCGGGCGGCCGGTGCCGGTGGCGGCGATCCGGCCGTCGGCGGTCTCCAGCCAGCCGAGGTCGGTGCGGGTGCCGTCCTCGGGGTGGAGCAGGTGGGCGTTGGTGATCAGCAGGCGGCTCATGCGCCCACCTCGCCGCGCTCGACGGGGGCACTCGCCCACGCGCACTTCTTGGCGGTTCGTTCGCTTCGCTCGCTCACGATGATGGCCCTCGTTTCAGTACGACTCGTATTGAATACGACTCGTACTGAATACACCATGTATCGTGCTGCCGTGAACCCGCCCCCCGCCGATACCGCCCCCCGACCACCCAGACGCCGCATCCACACCCGGGCCCGGCTGCTCGCCGCCGCGCGCGAGCTGTTCCTCTCCGTCGGCTTCGCCCGGACGAGCATCGAGGACGTCTGCGCCGCCGCCGGCTACACCCGCGGCGCCTTCTACTCGAACTTCGGCGGCAAGGAGGAGCTGCTGCTGGCGCTCTTCGACGACCAGGCCGCTCGGCGGATGGCCGAACTGGCCGAACTGGCCGCCGCCTGCGAGGCGCTGGCGCCCCGGGAGCGGGCGCAGCGGCTGGTCGAGGCGCTGCTGCGGGTCGAGCCGACGGAGTCCGGGTGGATCCTGCTGTTCCTGGAGTTCCGGCTGGTCGCGGCCCGGACGGCGGCACTGGCCGAGCAGGTCGCCGCGCACGACCGGGCGGTCGCGCGGGCGCTGGCCGAGGTCCTGGAGCGGGCGCTGCCGGAGCTGGTGCCCCCGGGCGCGAGCGCCGACCAGGCCGCGACGGTGGTCCTGGCGGCGCGGGAGGGACTGCTGGCCCGCACGGCGGCGGGCGGCGCGGTCGCGGAGGACCTGCTGACGGCGACGGCGGCGGTGCTGTCGGGGCTGCTGGACGGGTCGGACTGAGGAAACGCCGAGGGGCGGCACCCGTACGGTCACGGGTGCCGCCCCTCGGCAGTCGTCGCTTCGCGCGCTAGATGATCAGGCTGAGCGGCAGGATCAGGGCGATGGCGACCACCGAGATCACCGTCTCCATCACCGACCAGGACTTCAGCGTCTGCCCGACGCTCATCCCGAAGTACTCCTTCACCAGCCAGAAGCCGGCGTCGTTGACGTGCGAGAAGAACAGCGAGCCGGCGCCGATCGCGAGCACCAGCAGGGCCGCGTGGGTCGAGGACATGTTCGCGGCCAGCGGGGAGACGATGCCGGCGGCGGTGATCGTGGCGACCGTCGCCGAGCCGGTGGCCAGCCGGATCAGCACGGCGATCAGCCAGCCGAGCAGCAGCGCCGAGATGTGCCACTTGCCGGACCACTCGCTGACCGCGTTGCCGACGCCCACGTCGATCAGGGTCTGCTTGAAACCGCCGCCCGCGCCGACGATGAACACGATGCCGGCGATGGGGCCGAGCGACTTGCCGACGGTGTCGGAGATCCGGGCCTTGTCGAAGCCGGCCGCCCTGCCGAGGGTCACCATGCCGAGCAGGGTCGCGGCGAGCAGGGCGATCAGCGGGGAGCCTATGAAGTCGAACACCCGCTGGACCAGCGCCTTCGGGTCGTCGATCACGACGTCGGCCAGGGCCTTGCCGAGCATCAGCACGACGGGCAGCAGGATGGTGGCCAGCACCGCGGCGAAGGACGGGGTGCGGTCGTGCTTGGCCGTCTCCTCGGGGGCGGTGGCCGCCGGGATCTCCAGCGGGCCGACCCAGCGCTCGGCCAGCCGCGCGAACAGCGGGCCCGCGATGATCAGGGTCGGGACGGCGATCAGCAGACCGAGCGCCAGGGTGATGCCGAGGTCGGCCTTCAGCGCGTCGACCGCGACCAGCGGGCCCGGGTGTGGGGGCACCAGGCCGTGCAGCACCGACAGGCCGGCCAGCGCCGGGATGCCGATCCGCATCAGCGGTACGTTGCCGCGGCGGGCGACCAGCAGCACGATCGGGATCAGCAGGACGACCCCGACCTCGAAGAACAGCGGCAGGCCGAGCACGGCCGCGATCAGCGCCATCGCCCAGGGCAGCGCCTTGTTGCCGGTCCGGGAGAGGACGGTGTCCGCGATGATGTTGGCGCCGCCGGAGTCGGCGAGCAGCTTGCCGAGCATCGCGCCGAGGCCGATCAGCAGGCCGACGCTGGCGACGGTGGATCCGAAGCCCGTGGAGAAGCTGCTCAGCAGCTTGTCGAAGGGGGCACCCGCGACGGCGGCCAGCAGACCGGAGCCGAGCGTGAGGGCGAGGAACGGGTGCAGCTTCAGCTTGGTGATCAGTACGACGATCGCACCGATACTGAGCAGCACCGCGATCAGCAGCTGGGAGTCGCTGCTGGTGTGCGGCAGGGCCGGTGGGGCGGCCGCCAGCAGAGTGGGGGCAATGCTCACGCGAGGTCTCCATTGACGGGCCGCAGCAGCGCCACGGCCATCTCGACGAGTTCTTCGGGGGACGGGCCGACGTCCAGGACGCCGCCGCGCTCGTCCGCCGCCAGCGGTTCCAGGGCGGCGTACTGCGAGTCGAGCAGCGAGGACGGCATGAAGTGGCCGGTGCGGTGGCTGAGCCGGTCCTCGACCAGCTCGTGGCCACCGCTGAGGTGCAGGAAGAAGGCGCCCGGGCAGGCCGCGCGCAGGGTGTCGCGATAGCGGTGCTTCAGCGCCGAGCAGGTGACCACACCGCCGGTACCGGCCTCGGTCCGCTCCTTGAGCCAGGCGCCGACGGCGCGCAGCCAGGGGGCGCGGTCCTGGTCGTCCAGCGGGATGCCGGCGGACATCTTGGCGATGTTGGCCGCGGGGTGGAACTCGTCCGCCTCGGCGAAGGGGAGGGCGAGACGGTCCGCCAGCAGGCGGGCCAGGGTGGTCTTGCCGACGCCCGAGACGCCCATCACCACGACGGTGAGGGGGGCCTGCGGGAGGTCGTGGTTCTCGACGCTGAGAGCCATGGGGTGGTGCTCCTTCGTTGCCTGGCCGCCACTATCGCCTCAAAGATATGACGTATTCAAGTGACGGAAACCAAATCGTCATACTTTTGCGATGTGGTCTGGGTCGCAGGGCGAGGTGAAGGCCCACGGAGCGGGCGTCTAGGCTGGGCGGATGGAGATCCAGGGGCTGCCCGGGCGGCTGCTTGCCGAGCTCGGGCCGGCGATCGCGTCGGGGGAGATCCCCGAGGGGGCGGTACTGCGCGGAGAGGAACTGGAGGGCCGGTTCGGGGTGTCCCGGACGGTCGTCCGGGAGGCGGTGCGCGTCCTGGAGGGGATGCGGATGGTGGCGTCCCGGCGACGGGTCGGGATCACCGTGCAGCCGAAGTCGCTCTGGGACGTCTTCGACCCGATGGTGATCCGCTGGCGCCTGGCCGGCGCGGACCGCCCGGCCCAGCTGCGCTCGCTCGGCTCGCTGCGCGTGGCCGTCGAACCGGCCGCGGCCGCGCTCGCCGCCACCCACGCGAGCGACGACGACCGGCGCGAACTCAGCTCACTGGCCGTGGACCTGACGGTCACCGCACGGGCCGCCGACCTGAACGCCTTCCTCAGGCACGACATCGCCTTCCACTCCCTGGTGCTGCGTGCCTCCGGCAACGAGATGTTCGCCCACCTCGGGGACAGCGTCGCGGCGGTGCTCACCGGCCGGACCGAGTACCATCTGATGCCCCATCAGCCGGAGCCGTACGCGATCCGCCTGCACCGCGAGGTCGCGGAGGCGATCTGCGCCGAGGACGCCGTCCACGCCGAGCGGGCGATGCGGACGATCGTGACCGGCGCACTGGAGGAGCTCAACGTCCAGCTGGACTGAACCGGGCCGCCGGACGGCACCGGGCCTGCCGGGACGGCCCGGTTGACACGATTTGAAGGCAGTTCGGCGGTTTCGGACGCATAGTCCTGGTTCGGCGGGGCAGAGTGAGGCGAGGGGCGCGTTTCGTGTGCACCCGTTCCGTATGCTTCACAGAACACGCGCCACGCGCCTGGGGGTCGCTCGATGTCCGTGCCACGCCGCCGTCGCCGCCGCCTGCCCGACGAGGTGCGCGCCGCCGCAGTCCGGGCGGTGCTCTGCCTGTCCTTCACCCTGGTGGGCGTCGTGGTGGCCACCCTGGCCTCGTACGCGGGCAGTTGGCTGCTGACACCGGCGCTGCTGGCCATGGGGCTCGGGGTGTTCGGCACCATGTGGTGCCTGCTGGAGATCCTGATCTCCCGCCAGGTCGCGGCCCAGCGGATGCGGACGCCGGGCACCACGCACCCGACGGCGGGCGACCGGGGGCCCTCCGAGCCGCCGGCCGCGCGGCCGTTCCCCCGGCCCGGCCCGTCCTCGGTCTACCGGCAGCCGTACGAATCGCCCCAGCCCCAGCCGCAGCAGCAGCCACCGCAGCCGTACGGGCCCGGGCAGCAGCCGTACCAACCACCGCGCCAGGCGCCGCAACAGCCGCCGCGCCAGGCCCGGGTGCAGCCCAACCACCCGTAGCGCCGGGCCGATCGGTCAGTCCCGCACCGGCAGCGCCCGGTAGTGGGTGGTGAGCCGGCGGTCCCCGTCCAGGATGTGGAAGGCCACCATCGGCGGGTGGTCGAAGGAGATGCCGCGCCCGCCCTCGAACGGCAGCGTGACGGTGGAGGCCACGCCGGGCGCGATCAGCAGCGGCAGACCGGCGAACGTGGTGGCCGCGGAGGTGTGCGCGTGGCCGCAGAACAGGGCGGCCACCCGGGGGTGCCGGCTCAGCACCGTCGCCAGCCGCGCCTCGCCGAACTGGCGGATCGGGTCGACGTACGGCAGGTACAGCTCCACCGGCGGGTGATGGAAGGCCACCAGCGCGGGCAACTCGCCGCGGCCGGACGCCAGTTCGGCGTCCAGCCAGTCCAGCGTCCGCTCGTCCAGCAGGCCGTCGTCCTGCCCGGGTATCGAGGAGTCGAGCATCAGCACGTCGGCGCCCGGCAGTTGGTGCAGGCGATTGATCGGCCCCTCCCCCGGTGCCTCGCCGAGCAGCACCTCCCGGTACGGCGCCCTGGAGTCGTGGTTGCCGGGGCAGATGAGCACCGGGTGCCGGGAGGCCAGCACCTCGGCGATCTCCCGGTACTCCTCGGGCAGGCCGTGGTCGGCGAGGTCGCCGGTGACCAGCACCGCGTCCAGCGGGCCGGGCAGGGCGTCGAGGTACGCCATCACCTGCTCGGCCCGCCGCCGGGCGCGCTTGCCGCCGTCCCGGCGGTGGACCTGGCCGAGGTGGATGTCACTGAGGTGCGCGATCGTCAGCATGGAGATCACGCTAGTCAGTTCACGGTCGAACCGGAACCTCTCCCGGCCGAACGGGCCCGCTCACGCCTGCGCCGGAACCTCCGCGGGGCGCTTGAACATCCGGGTGGCGGTGATCTCGCCGTGGATGGCCGGGCCGTCCGGGTCCGGCGCGGCCGGCAGGCCCGGGCGCAGGTGCTCCTCGACCGAGATGTACTTGAGGCCCGCGCGCAGGTCGGCGTCGTTGCGCAGGCGGATCACCAGCGGGAACTCGGCGAGCGCCGTGGTGTCGAACAGGCCGGTGGTGTAGATCAGCTGGACGCCGAGCGCGTCGGCCACGGCCCGCTGGAGCTCCAGCAGGTAGGTCGCGTTGGCGCGGCCGATCGGGTTGTCCAGGAACAGCGTGCCGGCGTGCCGCAGCTGGGACTGGCCGCGGTCGTTGGCGCGCAGCGCCGCCATCGTGCAGTACAGCGCGATGGCCGCGGTGAGCAGCTGGCCGCCGGAGAAGACGTCGGACATCTGGCCGACACCGACCCGCTCGGCCCGCAGCACCGCGTCGGGCTTGAGGATCTCGACGCTGACGCCCTTGGGGCCGATCGCGGCGGCGACCCCGCGCAGCAGCAGGGACATGCCGTCGCGGCGCAGGTCGCTGTTCTTCTTCACGGCGGCGCGGGTGGCCTCGTCGATGACCTCGCCCAGGCGCTCGACCAGGGTGGCGTGGTCCGGGTCCTCGAAGCGGATCCGGAGGAACTCCTGGCCGGACCACTCCCCCAGGCCCTCGGGCAGCCGGGACAGCCGCTGGGCGGCGCGCAGCGTGGTGAGCGAGGACTCGACCAGGCCGCGCAGCCGGTCCACGATCGAGCCGCGGTTCTTCTCCAGCTGGGCCAGCTCGTCGGTGAGCACCCGCAACCGGGGCGCGAAGGCCGCGGCCCAGGCGGCGGCGTGCTCGGGCAGCGCGGAGGCGGGCAGTTCCCGGATCTGCTGGCGGGCGGGGGTGCGGACGGCCTCGTAGCGGGCCGCGTTGGCGTGCCGGACCAGGGCGTCGGCGGCGTCGCGGACGGCGAGTTCGGAGGAGGACAGCTCGCCGGCGGCGGTGCGCAGCGAGCGGCGGGCCTCGGTGGCGCCGGTGCGGGCGTCGGCCAGCGAGCCCAGGTACGGCTCGACCGGGTCCTCCGGGTCCTCCTGGTGGTCGCGCAGGCCGTCGCGCAGCTGGCCGGCCAACTCGTCGAAGTCGGCGGCCGAGGCCTGGGCGCTGTCGAAGGTGCGCTGGAGGTCGGCGTGGGCGGTGCGGGCGGCGTCCAGGGCCTCGCGGCGCTCGGCGAGTCGGCTGGTGGCGGTGCGCAGCAGGACCTGGGCGTGCTCCGGATCGGTGGGGACGAGGTCCTCGGGCAGCTCGGTGTGCGCCTCGCCGTCGGCGGGGGCGGAGCGCTCGGCCTCGCCGCGCAGCCGGCCGAGCTGCTCGCTGGCGGCGGCGGAGCGGGCCTCGATGGTGGCGACCAGCTCCTCGGCGCGGGCGGCGGCGGCCTGGCGGGCCGGGCCGTCGGCGCCGTCGGGGCTGCCGAGGAGCTCCTCGGCGCGGGTGCGCACCTTGTTGGTGAGGCGGTCGAGTTCGGTCGCGGCGGCGGCCTCGTCGCCCTCGGCCCGGGCCTGTTCGGCGCGCAGGTCGGCGCCGACGCCGACCTTCTCGTACAGCTGGGAGGCGGCGCGGTAGGCCTCGCGCAGTGCGGGCAGCGCGGCGGGGGCGGTCTCGACGGGCTCGTCGGACTGCTCGGCGGCGGGGATCTCGGCGCGCTCGGCGCGCAGCGCGCGGGCCGTGCGGCGGGCGTCGTCGGCGGCGCGCTGGGCGGCGCGGCGGTCCTCGTCGCAGGTGCGGGCGCGCTCGGCGCACAGCACCTGGCGGCGGTCGCACTCGGCGGCGTCCTCGGCGAGTTCGCGCTGGCGGCGGGCCCAGTTGCCGCGCTCGCGCAGCCGGAAGGCGAGGCCGGAGAGGGCGTCGGCACGGCGGCGGGCGCGCTGGGCGGCCTCGCGGTGCTCCTCGTGGACGGAGGCGGCCGCGGCGTGGTCGGTCTCGGCCTCGTCGTGGTCGGCGCGCAGGGTGGCCAGGGCGGCGGCGGCCTGCTCGGCGTGCTCGCGGGCGGCCTCGGCGGCGGCGGCGAATTCGGCGAGGGTGCCGGGCGGGCAGCTGGCGTGCCAGGAGGCGAGGCGGGCGGCGAGGGCGCGGTCGGCGCCGAGGCGGCCGGCCAGTTCGCGGATGTGCTCCTCGCGGGCGCTCGCCCGGGCGCGCAGTTCGCGGCGCTCGCCGTCGGCGGCGGACTCGTCGTGCATGGCCGGGTTCGGCGGGACGAGGAAGAAGGCGGGCTCGTCGGTGATCGGGGCGATCAGCGAGGCGGCGGCGCCGACGGCGACGGTGGAGCGCGGCAGCAGGGCGGCGGCCTGCAGGGCCTCGCGGGCGCGTTCCAGCGAGGACGGGTCGGTGACGACCACGCCGTCGACCAGTTCGGGGCGGGCGGCGAGGATCGCGTCGTGGTCGGCCGGGTCCACGGACTGGGCGAGGTAGCGCCAGCCGGGAAGGGCCGGGATGCCGTGCTCGGCGAGGTACTCGACGGTGGCGAGCACGTCCGGGCCGGGCGGCAGCAGACCGCCGTCGCCGAGGGCGGCGAGGATGCGGGAGTCGTCGGCCGCGGCCGTGCGGAGGTCGAACAGGGTGCGTTCGGCGGTGGCGATGGACTCGTCGAGGAGTTCGCGCAGGTACTCGGCGTTGCGGTCGAGCACGGCGGGGGTGAGGAAGCCGGCGTCCTCCTCGGCGCCCTCCTGGTAGGGCGTGAGGGAGAGCAGGTCGGCGAGGCGCTCCTCGGTGGCGAGCAGGGCGGCGGTGCGCTGCTCCGCGGCGAGGGAGCGGGCGGCGTCCTTGCGGGCGTCGCCCGCCCGCTCGGCGGCGAGTTCGGCGCGCGAGGTCGCGGCGGCGGACTCGCGCAGCCGGGCGGCGGCGGACTCGGCGGCGGTACGCGCCTGGGCGAGCGCGGCGGCGGCGGCCTTCTCGACGTCGGCGGCGTGCAGCGCGGCGCGGGCCGGGTCCACGTCGCCGTCGGCGTCGATGAAGCCGGCCGAGACGGCGGCCTCGGTCTCCTGCTCGACCTCGGCGAGGCGCTGGCGCAGGTGCTCGGCCTCGCTGCGGGCCTTCTGGGCGGCGGTGGCGGCCTCGGTGGCGTCGGACTGCGCCTTGCCGCCGTCCTCCTGGAGTTCGCCCGCGCGCTCCTCCTCGGTGTCGGCGCGGGACTCGGCGGCCGCGGCGGCGGCCTCCAGGGCGCGGGCCAGGGCGGTCGCGGCGCGGGCGCGGGCGGCGAGCGCGGGGGCGGCGTCCAGCTCGGCCTCGCGGATGGCGGCGGCGACCCGGGTGACCCGGTCGGCGGCGGCGCGCTGGCGCAGCACCGCCTCGGCGGCCTGCCAGGCGGAGTGCAGGGTGCGGGCGTCGATGAGTTCGCGGCGCAGCGCGGCGGCCTCGGCGGTGGCCGCGGTGAGGCCCAACGTGGCGTGCCGGTGGGTGAGTTCGTCGGTGATCAGGCTGTGCCGGGTGCGGTCGGCCTCGGCGGCGGTGACGGCGCTCGCGGCGGCGGCGACCTCGATGGCGAGGTCCTGGGCGCGGTCGCGTTCGGCGGTGGCGCGGGAGGCGAGGGCGTGGGCGAGGCGGCGGGTGCGGCGTTCGGCGGTGCGGTGGGCCTCGCGGACGGTCTCGCGGGCGGTGGTGGTCTCGGCGATGCGCTCCAGCAGGTCCAGCGAGCCGGCGGTGAAGTCGCGTTCGGCGGTGAGTTCGGCGCGGCGGCCGAGCTTGGCGGCGAAGCCGTGCACGAGGTCGGCGAGGCCGTCGGTGTCCCGGGTGTCGGTGACGGCGCGCAGCAGGAGGTCGGTGAAGTCGCTGTCGTGCTTGACCGCGAAGAGGCCGGCCGCCTCGCCCTCGTCGGCGTTCATCTCGCGCTGGTAGCGGAAGAGTTCGGGGTCGAGGCCGAGTTCGCCGAGGTGCTCGGTCCAGCGGTCGTGGCCGTCCTCGAAGACCAGGTCGAGGTGGGGGTGGGCCTTGCCCGCCTCGGTGAGGGCGTCGCGGAAGCCCTTCATGGTGCGGCGGCGGCCGCGGGCCTTCTGGTCGCCGGCCAGGCTGACCCGTTCGGCGACCGGCAGCGAGTCGAGGGTCAGGCCGGCGCCGGGGCGGAAGGAGTACCAGGTCTCGGCGAACTTGCGCGGGTCGGAGGAGACCTGGCGGCCGCGCCACTCGCTGACCTTGCCGACCACGATCAGCTCGCCCGTGACGGTGTGCTGCCACTCCAGGGCGACGTGGCCGCAGTCGTCGGCGAGCAGGAACTTGCGCAGCACGCCGGAGCTGGCGCCGCCGAGGGTGTTGCGGTGGCCGGGGAGCATGACCGAGAAGATCAGCTTGAGCAGGACCGACTTGCCGCCGCCGTTCTCCAGGAAGAGCACGCCGGCGGGGGCGGGGCGGCGGACCGGGCCGTCGGTGTCCTCGCCGAACAGGCCGATCTGCTGCGGGGCCGGGTCGGCGACCGGCTCGCCGACGCCGCGCAGGTCGAGCACCGTGTCGGCGTAGCGGGCGCCGGCCGGTCCGATCGAGTAGAGGCGGACCCGGTTGAGCTCGTACATGTGCGGCGGTTCTCCGTGGCTTGCGTGGCGTGAGGGGTGGGCGGCGGGCCGGTTCGGGGCGGGTGGGCCGGGGCCGGGGTTCAGAGCGAGTGGAACGGCAGGCCAGCGTCGGCGACCAGTTCGTCGCCGGTGTCCGGCGGCAGCAGGCTGGCGGTGCCGTCGGAGACCGGGACGATGCCGAGGTCGAGCAGTTCGGCCATGGCCGCGCTGCCCGCCAGGTCGCGCACCTGGAGCTGGTAGCGGGCGGTGGTGCGGTAGGTGCCGCCGGAGTCGTCGGAGACCTTCTGGAGGAAGCCGGAGTCGACCAGGAACAGCACGGCCTTGGCGACGATGCCGATGGTGGAGCCGGAGAGCCGGCGGGCGTCCTTGGTGGCGCCGGTGGCGGTGCGCCGGGCCCAGACCCGCCAGGCCGCCTCCAGGCCGGGGGCGTCGGAGGCCGGGTCGGTGTTGGCGCCCTCGGCGTCGGCCTGCTCCTCCAGGCGGCGGCAGGCCTGGCGCACGAAGGAGTCGACGCCGTTGACGGTGATCCGGCCGAGGTAGCCGTCGTCGGCGAGGTCCTCGGGGCGGGGGAAGGCCATCGCGGCGACGGCCAGGTGGGCCAGGCCGTGCAGGAAGCGGTCGGTGGACTCGGAGGCGGCGCGGCGCGAGTAGTCGCCCATCCGGACGGCGAACAGCGAGTCCTCGGCGGCGGCCACGGCCATGCCGGCCCGCGGGGAGACCTCCAGGACGACCAGGCCCATGCCGGTGGCGACGGCGTCGGCGAGCCGGGCGAACGGCGGGTCCTCGCGGTGGCGGCGCACCAGCTCGGCGTACTCGGCGTCCCGGGCGGGCAGCAGCTTGGCCTGGAGGCCGAAGGAGACCAGCCGGGCGGCGTCCGCGACGTCGGCCGGGGTGATCGGCGCGGGGGCCGCGGGTTCGCTCTCGGTCGCCCAGGACGTGTCGTGGTGGGTCGTCACGGGCGGTGCTCCTCGGGGGTGGCGCGGTGGTTACGGTTCGTCAAGGTTGGTCCCGGCAAGGTGTGCCTCCCGGCCGGTCAGCCGGCGTCCTTGCGGTCGGCGGCCATGCCGACCGCGTCGAGCAGGGCGCTGCCGACGATCAGGTCGGCGCCGCCGAACTCCGGGTCGTGCAGCGGGGTGCCGTCGTCCACGGCGAACAGCAGCCGCTCCTCGCCCTGGCGGTAGGCGGTGCCGACCGGCGGGCTGGCGGCGTGTACGGCGAGCAGGGCCAGCAGGTACGGCAGGTCCGGGTCCTGCTTGCGGGCGTCGGCGAGCAGGCCGGAGAGCCTGCGGGGGGCGTCCGGGGGCAGGTCGAGCAGGACCATCGCGGACTCCAGCTGGGCCTCGGAGAACCGGCTGTCGTCCGGGGTGGCGACCAGGTCGGGGTCGGGCAGCTCGGCGCCGAGGTGCTCGCGTTCGACCGGCGGGGTGAGCAGCAGGTCGACCAGATCGGAGACCCGGACCGAGACCGGGGTGCGCAGACCGGCGCCACGGGCGAAGAAGGCGCCGGTGGGGCGGACGGCCTGCTCCACCGGCAGCCGCAGCACGGGGGCGAGCAGCTGCCCGTAGAGGTCGATGCCGCTGCGGGCGCCGGGGGTGGCGAAGGCCTGCCGGTCCTGCTCGGCGCGGAACAGCGGGCCGGCCTCCAGCAGGCGGGTCTGGAGCTGGGTGTGGCGGCGGATGCAGTCCTTGACGATGTCGACCAGCTCGGCGGCGCGGCGCTTGTGCTCCGGGTCCTCGGCCTCGTCGCGGGCCTTGCGGATGTTGGTGAGAATCGCGTTCTCGTGCCGGTAGCGGTCCGCGATGTGGTCCAGCGCCTCCGCGATGAGGTCGGGGACGGCGCGCATCCAGTCGACGGCGCGGACGTTGCGGCGGGTGGCGTCCAGGGCGCGGCGCAGCGTCTCGGCGTACTGGACGGTGCGGTAGCGGGCCTGCTCGGCGGCGAGCTGGGCGTCGGCCAGGCGGCCGCGGCGGATCAGCACCTCCAGCTTGACCTCGGCGGCGATCTGGGCCGAGGTGACGTCGGTGTCGAGCGCGCCGACCAGGACGTTGACCGCCTCGTCGGTGGTGCGCAGGTAGACGCCGCCGTCCGGGCCGGGGACCTCCTCGATCAGCTTGAAGTCGTAGTCCCGGCGGACGTACTCGCCGTCCGCGCCGAAGGTGCCGTAGACGGCGCGGAAGCCGCGGTCCACGCTGCCGACGTTGATCAGCGACTCCAGCACCCAGCGGGCGACCCGCTCGTGCTCGGCGGCGGGGCGGCCGGTGGCCTGGACGGCGACCCGGGGCAGCAGGCGGGCGAGCACTATGTCGCGGTCGGCCCCGGTGTCGAAGTCCATGTTCAGGGTGACCAGGTCGATCGCGGCGAGGCCGACCTCGGCCATCGCGTAGCCGCCGTACTCGCCGGCCAGGTTGACCTTGCGGTTGTCCAGGTCGTGCAGCGGGGCGGTGCAGGCCAGCGCCTTGAGCCGGCGGGCCAGGCCCTCGTCGGCGGCGGGGCCGGGCGCGGGGCGCGCGGCGGCCGGGCCGGCGGGCGGGCGGAGGCCGGGCTCGGTGAGCGGGTCTGCGATGACGGTCACGGAGGACAAGATTAGAGGTTCGCACCGACATCGACCGAAACGGACCTTGCGGGCGGGCGGAGCGGCAGGTGGACGACGGTACGGGTGACGGATTCAGAACGTGATTTCGACGAGATCCCGCCATTCCCGAACCGGCATTCGAGAAAAGCGTGAGGAGGGCGCGCTTGTTCGGTGATGATCGACCTATGATCACCCGACTGGCCAAAGCGGGCCTCGCCGCCGCGCTGTCCGTGACCACCCTCGCCACCGGCGCCGCCCTCGTCACCGGTGCCACCGCCGCCGCGGCCGCCCCGGCCGCCCCGGCCGCGACGACGTCGACCTCCGCCCAGCACGTGACCGTGTCGCAGAGCGGGAACTACCCCGGCGGGTTCTTCACCACCGGGAACATGTCGGCGGGCTGGACCTCGTCCGGCACCGCGGACCTGACAGGCCCGACGCACTTCACCGTCGACCTGCCGCCCGGCATCACCACCGACGGCGCGATGTTCTACTCCACGCCGTACGACTACACCTTCAGCTCGACCCTCTCCCCCGACGGCCGCCACCTGGAGGCCGTGCTGAACGGCACCCGGGTGGTCGGGAAGTACGAGTTCATGAAGCTCAGCCTGCGCACCACGCCCGGCGTGCCGATCGCCGGCGTGATCACGGTGACGGCCGCCAACCCCAACGACACCGACCCGACCGGCCACATCTCCCGCTACGACCTCGGCACCCGGAGCCTCCTGCCGGCGACCGTCCAGGCCGCCCCGGCCGTCACCGGCCTCGGCACCACCACCGGCCCCGGCGCGGGCGGCACCGCGGTGACCGTCGGCGGCACCGACCTGGCCAACGGCATGGTGCTGGTCGGCGGCGTCCCGGCGCCCGGCAGCTGCACCGACACCTCCTGCACGGTGACCACCCCGGGCGGCTCGGGCAGCGCCCCGGTCACCGTGGTGACGCCCGGCGGCACCGCCGCGGCCCCGGCCGCCTTCGACTACACCGGCGCCCCGCCGCCGGCCCCGGCCGCCCCGGCGGTCAGCAGCCTGTCCCCCGCGTCCGGTCCGACCGCCGGCGGGGCCAGGGTGAACGTGATCGGCAGCAACCTGGCGTACGGGACGGTGGCCTTCGGCGGAGTGCCGGCCACGCACGTCTCCTGCGGCCCGTCCTTCTGCACGGCCACGGCCCCGGCGGGCGCCCAGCCCGGGGCGGTGGCCGTCACCGTCACCACGGCGGGCGGGACCAGCGCTCCCGTGACGTACACCTACACGGCGTAACGGCCGCGGGCGGCGTTCCGCCCGCCACCGGTGCCCGGGCTCCACGGAGCCCGGGCACCGCTGCGTTCCGGGGCGGCCCCGGCCGCCCCTGCCCCACCCCACCCACCATGCGAGTTGAACACGTTCAAAAAATAGGTCTAGAGTCGGTTCCGCGCAGGTCGGACGAGGCTCCGCCTGCACTTCGGCATGCTCGGCATGGAGGTGGGCGAAATGGACGGCGACCCCGCGGTCATCCTTCGCAAGGTCCGACGGTGGCTCTGGCTCTTCCTGGTCTGCCTGGTGCTCAGCGGTCTGACCGCGTTCCCCCTGGAGACCGAGACCCGCTGGCTGGTCGACTTCGCCTCCGGGCCGGCCGCCCCGCTGAGCGACCGCCTCCCCGCAGCGGCGGCCTGGCTCGAACGGGTCCACACCGGCCTCGCCGAGACCAACGGGCGCTACCCCTTCCTGGCCTACGGCACCGACTGGCTGGCCTTCGCCCACCTGGTGATCGCCGCCGCCTTCTGGGGGCCGCTCAAGGATCCGGTCCGCAACATCTGGGTGATCCGCTGGGCCGTGCTCGCCTGCGGGGCCGTCATCCCGCTGGCACTGATCTGCGGGCCGCTGCGCGGGATTCCACTGGCCTGGCGATTCGTCGACATGTCGTTCGGGGTCCTCGGCGTCGTTCCGCTGCTGATCGTGCTGCGGGCGCTGCGTCCACTGGAGCGCGCCTTCCGCGCACCGGTGACCACCGGCTGAGTCCGGGCGGTCCGCGCCCGCTCGCGCCCCGGCGCGACCCCGTGAGGCGCCGCCCCGGGGCGTGCGACCCCGGGCACACGCCGCGGCACCCGCGGGGCTCCGGGTCACGGGCAACGGCCTTCATCCGCAGGCCCTACCATCTGGCTCAACAGCTGCTGGGAGGCGGACGGGCGTGGCCGATGCGGTGATCGATCTCAATGCGGACCTCGGCGAGGGGTTCGGACGCTGGACCCTGACCGACGACGAGGCCCTGCTGTCCGTGGTGACCAGCGCCAACGTCGCCTGCGGGTTCCACGCCGGGGACCCGTCGACGATGCGCCGGGTCTGCGCCCTGGCGGCCGAGCGCGGCGTCCGGATCGGCGCCCAGGTCTCCTACCGCGACCTGGCCGGCTTCGGCCGCCGCGCGATGGACGTGCCCCCGGAGGAGCTCGCCGACGAGATCGCGTACCAGATCGGCGCCCTCCAGGTGTTCGCCCGCGCGGCCGGTTCCAAGGTCTCCTACGTCAAACCGCACGGCGCCCTCTACAACCGGGTGGTCGGCGACTCCGAGCAGGCCGAGGCCGTGGTGGCCGGCGTGCTGCGGGCGGGCGCGGTCTGCGACGGCCCGCTGCCCGTGCTCGGCCTGCCGGGCTCGCTGCTGCTCGAGGTGGCCGAGGGCGTCGGGCTCCCGGTGGTCGCCGAGGCCTTCGCCGACCGCGCGTACACCCGCACCGGCACCCTCGTCCCGCGCCGCGAGCCGGACGCGGTGGTGCACGACCCCGAGTCGGTGATCACCCGCGCCGTCGCCATCGCCCGGGACGGCACGGTGGAGGCCGCCGGTGGCGAGCGGATCGCCGTCGAGGCCCGCTCACTGTGCGTCCACGGCGACACCCCCGGCGCCGCCCAGCTCGCCTGGCGGGTCCGCGGCGCCCTGGCCTCCGCCGGGGTCCGGGTGGAGGCGTTCACGTGACAGCCCCTCGCGTACCCGGCCTCGACGCGACGGCGGGGACGGTGCGCCGGGTCGGCGAGCGGGCACTCCTGGTCGAGCTGCCCGGGACGGCCGAGGTGGCGGCGCTGTACGGCTGGCTGAGCGAGCGCCGGGAGGCCGGGGCGCTCGGCGCGGTGGAAGAGCTGGTACCGGCCGCGCGCACCCTGCTGCTGGACGGCGTCGCGGACGTCGGTGCGGTGGCGGCGCTGCTGCGCACCGCCCGTCCGGCGACGGCCGGGGCGGCGCGCGGGCCACTGCTGGAGGTCCCGACCGTGTACGACGGCGCCGACCTGGCCGAGGTCGCCGCACTGTGGGGGGTGTCCGAGGAGGCCGCCGTCCGGATCCACACCGGATCCGAGTACGTCGTCGCGTTCTGCGGCTTCGCCCCCGGCTTCGGCTACCTCACCGGCCTCCCGGCGCGCTACGAGGTGCCGCGCCGAGCCACCCCGCGCAGCTCCGTCCCGGCCGGCTCGGTCGCCCTGGCCGGCCCGTACACCGGCGTCTACCCGCACCCCTCCCCCGGCGGCTGGCAGCTGATCGGCCGGACGGCGCTCACCCTCTGGGACACCGACCGCGAGCCCCCGGCCCTGCTGGCGCCGGGCACCCGGGTCCGCTTCACGGCGGAACGGGCCTGAGGGGAGCCGGAGTTGAACGAACTGGTGGTGGAGCGGCCGGGGCCGCTGACCACGGTCCAGGACCTCGGGCGGCGCGGGGTCGCCCACCTCGGGGTGCCGAGGGCCGGGGCACTGGACGAGCCGGCGCTGCGGGCGGCCAACCGGCTGGTGGGCAACGAGCCCGGGGCCGCCGGGCTGGAGACCACGCTCGGCGGGGTCGCGCTGCGGGCCGTCGGAACGGCGCTGGTCGCCGTCACCGGTGCGCCCTCGCCCGTCCGGGTGGACGGCCGGCCGGCCGCCTGGGGCGCGCCGGTGGTGGTGCCGGCCGGGGCGCTGGTCGAGGTGGGGGCGGCGACGGCCGGGGTGCGCGGCTACCTGGCGGTGGCGGGCGGGATCGCCGTCCCGCCGGTGCTCGGCAGCCGCTCGGCGGACCTGCTCTCCGGGCTCGGGCCGGCCCCGCTGGCCGCCGGGGACCGGCTGCCGGTGGGCGCCCCGCCGCCGTACCGGGCCAGGCCCGAGCTGGTGCCGCTGCCCGGTCCCCCGGCCGAGCTGGTGCTGCGGCTGCGGCTCGGACCGCGCGCGGACTGGTTCGACCCGGAGGCGGTGGCCCGTCTCGGCCGCGACCGGTACCTGGTCTCCCCGACCGGCAACCGGGTCGGGCTGCGCACCGAGGGCCCGCCGGTCGCCCGCGCCAGGGACGGCGAACTGCCCAGCGAGGGCATGGTGTTGGGCGCCGTTCAGATTCCGCCGGACGGGCAGCCGGTGGTGTTCCTGGCCGACCACCCGACCACCGGCGGCTACCCGGTGATCGGCGTCGTGCCGGCCGGCGACCTCGCGGCCGCCGCACAGGCCAGGCCGGGGACACCGGTGCGCTTCGCGCCCCTGCGCGAGCACTGATCGGAAGCACTGAGCGGAAGCACCGAGCGGGAGCGCCGAGCAGCAGTACCTCGCAGGCGCGGAAAGCCACGCGGGCTCCCGGGTCAGCGCCCCAACAGCACCTCGGCGACGGCACGTTGGGCCGGGTCCAGCTCCGCCCCGCCCTCCTCGGCCACCCAGACCGCGTTCTGCAGCACCCGGGCGAGCGTCCAGGCCGCCGCCACCTCGCGGTCCAGCTCCAGCACCTCCGTCAACAGGTCGAAGCGCCGCCGCAGCGCCCGGGTTGCATCCCCGGTGGCCACCACGTCCTCCCAGCGGTTGCGCAACGCCGGGAGCAGCTCGAAGCCGGGGTGGCCGGCCAGCGGCTTGGGGTCGATGGCCAGCCAGGGCTCCCGGCCGCTGCCCGGGAGCGGGGCCAGCACATTGCCGTAGTGCAGGTCCCAGTGCAGCAGCCGGTCGCCGGGGTCGGCGCGGACCTCGCACAGGGCGGCCGCGCAGTCGGCGAGCAGGCGCCGCTCCACCGGGTCGGCGAGGGCCGCGACGGCCGCCGGGGCCCGGTCGAGCAGGTCGCTCGCCGCACCCGCCAGGGTCCGCAGTCCGGACGGCGCCTGACTCTTCGTCAATTCCCTGAGCAGCTCGGCGATCACGCGCAGCGCCGCGAGGTCGTCGGGCAGGTCGAGCAGTGAGCGCCCGGGGTCCAGCCGCTCCAGCAGCAGGGAGCCGGTGGCCGGTTCGTGGTCGAGCAGCCGCACGGCGCCGCGGCCGTCCCAGGCCCGCAGGGCGAGCGGTTCGCCCACCGTCTCCTCGTCCACGGGCTGGAGCTTGAGCACGGCCGGCATCCCGTCGGCGCGCAGCACCGGGAGCACCAGCCCGACCACGCCGTGCGCGACCGGCCCGTCCGGGCGCAGCGCCCAGCGGTCGAGCAACTCGCCGGCCAGGGTGGGCAGTCGGGCCACCCAGGCGCGCCCCTCGGCGCCGAGGAAGCTCTCCAGGGACGCGGCCAGCGCGGGCGGGACCTGGACGGACATCGGGCGGGCTCCTCTCGGACGGTCCGCCCCAGCCTACGACGGGCGGCGGCCGGCGCCTCCCCCCGTTCACCCCTGCCCGAGCGCCCGCGCCGCGGCGGCCGCGAAGCCGTCCGGGTTGTCGAGCATGATGTTGTGCCCGCAGTCCGGCACCGCGACCACCCGTACGCCCGCCGCGCGGAGGGTCCCGGCACCCGCCGGCTCGCCGTCCGCCGCCGGATGGAGGAAGGTGCGCGGGAGGTCGAGGCCGAGCAGCGCCTCGCGCATGGTCGGTTCGGTCGCCCGGGCGAGGTAGCGGGCGCTGCGGTGCAGCGCCTCCGGGCCGGCCAGCCGCATGGTGGACCACCAGAACGGCCCGACCCGCTCGGCGACTTCGTCCCGGCCGCCGGCCAGGAACTCCTCCTCTGCGTAGGCCGCGATGCCGCTGCTGCCGGGGTGGCGCCGGTCGGGGTCGACCCGGTCCAGGTTGGCGTCCACCAGGAGCAGCCGTTCGACCAGGTGCGGGTGCCGCTGGGCGAGGACGATCGCGACCGCCCCGCCCATGCTGTGGCCGATCACCTCGACCCGGGCCGTCCCGGCGGCCGCGACGGCCGCCGCGACCGCGTCCGCGTGCTCCTCCAGGGTGTAGCCGAAGTCCGTCGGCCGGTCGCTGAGGCCGAAGCCGAGCAGGTCCAGCAGCAGCGAGCGCCGCCCGGCGAGCAGCGGGTGGGTGGCGGCGGCCGCGAAGTAGGCCGGCGAGGTGGCGCCGAGCCCGTGCAGGTAGAGCCGGGCCGGCTCGGCGCCGGGCAGCTCGACCCAGCGGATCCGGTCGCCGTTCGGGGTGACGGGGGCCTCGCGCATGCTCACTCGCTCCTTCTCCTGGGTGTGCCGGCTCCCGGCTCCGGGGACTCCGGCGGACGACCAGGACCATACATCGAAGTCGAGGTATAGCGATAGTGAGATACCCATACCCCGAGGGAAGGATCTGAGAGAGTGGCCCCATGCTGAAGCTCGCCATCCTCGGGTTCCTGTACGACCGCCCCCTGCACGGCTACGAGCTGCGCCGCCACCTCGCCGCGCTCACCGGCCACGTCCGCCCGATCAGCGACGGCACGCTCTACCCCGCGATCAAACGCCTGGAGACCGACGGCCTGCTGGTCCGCGAGACCGAGCCGGGCAGCGCCGCCGCGCCCCGGCACACCCTGCACCTCACCGAGGCCGGCCGCACCGCGCTGCTCGACCGGCTGCGCGAGCCCGAGCCGCTCGACGTCAGCGACGAGAACCGCTGGTTCACCCTGCTCGCCTTCCTGCGGCACCTCGCCGACCCCGCCGACCAGGCGGCCGTACTGCGCCGCCGACTGGCCTTCCTCGCCGAACCGGCCAGCTTCTTCTACGAGGGCGACCGCCCGGTGGGCGCCGAGGAGTTCGCCGACCCGTTCCGGCGCGGCCTGCTGCTGGTCGCCCGCGCCACCACCGAGGCCGAACTCGCCTGGCTGCACGCGACCCTGGCCGACCTGGAGGGCCGCCCGCGCTAGACCCGGGCCCGCACACGCCGCGGCCCGCGCCGGCCGTCGAACGGTCGGCGCGGGCCGCAGGCGAGAGGCTTCGACACCCTGGGGTGGTATCAGTGCCCGTGGTGGGCGTGCACCACGGCGTGGCCGCGCCCCCGGCCGATCATCCACTTGTTGACCGGGACGGTCAGCGCGAACGCCAGGGCCAGCGAACCCGCCAGCGCCACCCAGAACAACAGGTCGCCGAGGCCCGCGTCCATCGCCCCCGGGACGGTGACCATCACGGTGTTGTCGATCAGCTCCATCACCAGGATCGAGACGGTGTCGGCGGCCAGCGCGACCTTGACCGCGGCGCCGACGTCGAGGCCGGCCTTCAGCACGCCGCGCATGGTCAGCGCGTAACCGAAGACGAAGGCCAGCAGGATCGAGAGCACCACGGTCGCGCCGTTGTGCAGGCCGAAGGCGGTGCCGAGCACCATGCCCAGGATCTCGCCGATGGCGCACCCGGTGAGGCAGTGCAGGGTCGCCTGCGCGGCCGTCCGCCAGCCGGCTCCGCCACCGCCGCCGGCCTGGTGGTGGCCGCCGTGGGCCTGCTGGCCGTGGTGGCCGACATGGTCGTGCCCGTGCCGCTCATGGTGTCCGTGGTGCTCGTGAGCGGCGTGCTGCCGCTCGGCCCGCTCCTGGTGCTCGTGCTGCTCGGGGTGTGCCATGTCGTCCTCCACGCGCCCCGGCGCCCCGTTCGGCGCCGCTTCCCTCGCTCCGTCGCTGTCGAACATATACCCCCCTGGGGTATCTGACAATCCCGTTCCGACACCCTCTTCCCCCGTGCACCCGTCCGTGTTCCGATGAAGGGCATGGCAGACGAACGACGCGCGGGTTACGACGGAACGGGTGAGGGCGCGATCAGCCCGGACGGCTGCGCCGTCGAGGTGTGGAGCCGGCTCCCCGTGGGCGACGCCCCGGACGTGATCGAGGCCGCGGTGCCGCCCGGTGCGCGCATCCTCGAACTCGGTTGCGGCATCGGCCGGATGACGCACCCGCTGACCGATCGAGGCTTCGCCGTGACGGCCGTGGACGAGTCCCCCGACATGCTGGCCCGGGTCCGCGCGGACGTCCGCACGGTGCGCAGCCCGATCGAGGAGCTGGACCTCGGCGAGCGCTTCGACGTCGTCGTACTCGCCTCCTTCCTGGTGCACGCCGGTGACGTGACGGTCCGCCGGGGCCTGCTGGAGACCTGCCGCCGCCACGTCACCGAGGACGGCTGCGTACTGGTGCAGCGCGAGGGCGAGGACTGGCACCGGAACGTACCGCGGGAGAGCGCCATCGGCCCGGACGCCCGGGCCCGGCTGGTCTCGGCCACGCCGGTCGGCGACGGCGTCAACTCCGTGCGCTTCGAGTACGTTTTCCCGGACGGCACCTGGACACAGACCTTCCTGTCCCGCCCGCTCGACACGGAGGCGTTCGAGCGGGCGCTCGCGGAGGCCGACCTGGTGGTCGAGCGCTACCTGACCGCGGACCGCACCTGGGTCCGGGCCCGGCCGGTGCTCTAGACCCAACGCCGGGCGGGCTCCGGAGCGGCGGCGGGCTTGTGCGCAAAGCCGCGACAAAGGGTGAACAAAGAACCGTCACCTTCACCCCGTACCATCAGCCGCGCGCCGGGCTCGCGCGCGGCCCGCGGGCCGGGCGGGTCACGGCGGCCCCGCATGCCCTTCCGACCCGCAAGGACCCGCCCATGCCGCCCCTGCCCCACGCCCGACGGATATCCCCGGCGGGTGCCCGGTGATCGACTGGTTCCACGGGGCCGTCCTCGGCCTGATCCAGGGCCTCACCGAGTTCCTGCCGATCTCCTCCAGTGCCCACCTGCGGGTCTTCTCCGCCCTGTTGGGCTGGGACGACCCGGGCGCGGCCTTCACGGCCGTCACCCAGCTCGGCACCGAGACGGCGGTGCTGATCTACTTCCGCCGGGACATCGCCTCGATCATCAAGACCTGGTCGCTGTCCCTGTTCCGGCCGGCGCTGCGCTCGGACCCGGACGCGCGGATGGGCTGGTTCGTGATCATCGGCACCCTGCCGATCGGCATCCTGGGCAAGCTGTTCCAGGACACCATCGAGACCCACCTGCGCGACCTGCGGATCATCGGCACCACCCTGATCGTCTTCGGCCTGGTCCTGGCCTTCGCCGACCGCACCCGGGCCGTCCGCCACGCCCGTCCGATCACCGACCTCACGCTGCCGCACGCGGGCATCTACGGTTTCGCCCAGGCGCTGGCGCTGATCCCGGGTGTGTCCCGCTCCGGTGGCACGATCAGCGCGGGCCTGCTGCTCGGCTACAGCCGGGAGGCGGCCGCCCGCTACTCGTTCCTGCTCGCCATCCCGGCGGTGCTCGCCTCCGGGGCGCTGGAGCTGTTCAAGATCGGTGAGGGTCCGGCGCCGGCCTGGGGGCCGACCATCCTGGCCACCGTGATCGCCTTCGTGGTCGGCTACGCGGCGATCGCCTGGTTCCTGAAGTACATCTCCAGTCACAGCTTCATGCCGTTCGTGGTCTACCGGGTCCTGCTCGGCGTCCTGATCATCGGACTGGTCATCGGAGGCGTGCTGACCCCGGACGCGGGCGCGGTGAAGTAGAACCGGATTTCAGTACGAGGACCCGCGGAAACGAGTGGGCCGGGACACCGTGTCGGTGTCCCGGCCCACTGAACGTTGTGGGCCGACCCTAACGCCCGAACTCCCGGGCGGCGGTCAGTCGGCCGCGCACGGCGGCGTGGACCTCGGCCTCCTCGGCCGGGTCGGCGGCGAGCCTGCGCAACCGCTCCAGCACACGCGCGTCGCCCGTGGTGGCGACGTGGCGCGCGGCGAGCTCGCGCGTGGACTCCTCGCAGTCCCAGAGGCACTCGACGGCGGGCCCCTCGGGGAAGTGCACGTCGGTCGCGGCCAGCGCCTGGGCGGCGCGTCCGCGCAGCTCGGAGGAGGCGGCCTCGCCGTAGATGTGGCGCAGGACCGGCACGGCGTCGGCGGCGGCCAGCCGCCCCGCACCGTCCACCAGCGACCCGAGCCCGGTACCGCTGACCCCGCGCACGGAGATCCAGTGGCGCAGCCCGGCCACCACCAGCGGCGCGTCGGCCGGCTCCCCGGCGTCGGCGAGCAGCTGGACGGCGGCCTCGCCGAGCGCGCTGTCGGCACCGCCGCTGGCCGGGTCGGCCCAGCGCCGGGCGTGGACCAGCACCTCGGGGCCGCGCATCCGGCCGAGCAGTTCCAGCGCGGCCCGGACGATCCGGTCGTCCACGTCCGCGGCGGCGGCCTCGATGAGCCCGACGGCGGCCGGGTCGCGCTGCTCGACCAGGTGGCGCAGGGCGGCCCGGCGCGCGCCGGGGAGGCCGTCGCGCGCCGCTTCCAGCAGCAGCGGGCGGTCCTCGGGCCGGACCACGGCGGTCAGGCAGCGGGCGGCAGCGGCGGCGCGGCGGTCCACCGCGTCGGGGCCGGACGGCGCGTCGGTGCCGCGTGCGGGCTCCCCACGGCCGTCGGGGCGGCCGAGGAAGGCGCCGACCCCGAGGCCGCCGAGCTCGCCCTGGTCGGCCCAGGCCAGCACGTCGGCCGTGGACCAGCCGGGGGTGACGCCGCTGCGGTTGATCTGGCGCTGCCACAGGTCGAAGGGTGACTGCTCACTGGCCGCGGCCACTCTGGGGTGGTAGGCCGCCCACAGCCGCCAGGGGCGGGGCTCGTACGCGTTGCGGATGAACTCGCGCAGCTCGGCGTCGCCCTCGGGGCCCGGCGCGAAGTGGTCCAGGACGGCGGTGCCGAGCAGCAGCAGGCCGCGGTCGTCGTCCCGCAGGGCGAGCTCGTCGAGGGCCCAGGACCAGTTGGCACCGGTGGCGGCGTACTCGCGCAGCATCAGCAGCGCGTCGCGCCGGCCGTACGCGGCGAGGTGGCCCAGGACGGAAAGGGCGAGGCCGGTGCGGCTCTCGTCGTCGGTGACCAGGTCCTCGGCGGAGTGGAGGTGGTCCTCGATGCCTTCGAGGGGGGCTTCCAGGTCCATGTAGATGCGGGCGTAGTAGAGGGAGCGGCTCTCGACCTGCCAGTCGGCTCGCGGGTCCCTGGTGACACACTCCTCCAGCGCGGCGATGGCCTCGGCACGGTCGGCGGCCAGCGCGTGGAGCTGCCCGTCACCACGGCCTCGCTGAAGGAGGCCTAGGAGGCTGGCACTGGGTGCTATCACTGGCTCGAACATGAGGTCAGCATCCGTTGCGGCGGTCGGAGTGGCAACGGGATTTCCGTCGCCGGGGTCTCTGGTCGGTACTGCGGTGGGCGCCCGGGCGCCGGAATCACCGAAGGTTACCGCCTCGGGCCCCGGTCCGCACACAGGGCGACGAAGGCTCCGGCCACAGTGGCATATGCCAGAGGAATTTTGCCTGCGTTCTGTCCAAATCGCCCGCAAGGGTGACGACGCTGTGCGACAGTCTTCTCACTGTCCGAACGGCTCGCACCCCACGGGCCGTACCCGAGCGATGGGTTCGCCATGAACATGCCCTTAGGCGCCACCCGCCCGCCGGGAGCCGCCGCGGTGGACGGCGCCCCGACGGGCGGGAGCGGCACGGTGCACGGCACCGCGGCGGACGTTCCCGGCACCGCGGGCGGAAACGGTGCCGGCGACGGCACGGGCGACGCCGGCAGCGGAACGGACGGCAGAGTGGACGGCACCACGCAGGAGCCGTCCGGCCGCTACCTGGACAACGGCGGCGGCCACGGCGGAATCGACGACGGTCTGCTCGGCTCCGCCGCATGGGACCTGCTCACCGACGGGATCCACTGGAGCCCGGAGACCTACCTCCTCCTCGGCTGCGACCCGGACCACGGCCCGCTCAGCCTCGACCGGCTGCCCGACCGCCTCCCCGAAGCGGACCGGCCGCTGCTGCGGCGGATGATGACCGACGCCCTGGTGCACGGCCGCCACGCCGCCGGCACCCTGCGGGTCCGCCGCCCCTGCGGACGGCACGACGGCGTCGAGTGCGCGAGCGAGCCCGTCCTCGGCACGGACGGCACCGTGGTCGCCCTGCACATGCTGCTCCGCCCGGCCCCGCCGCTCTGACTCCGACGGACGCGCGCCCGCGTCCCCGGGGCGCACCCGCCGGGGGCCACCCGGGAGCCCGTCAGGTCAGCCGCCGCCGGTTCTTGGCGTCCGCCGCCCGCAGCTCCCGGCCCAGCTCCTCCCGCAGCTCGTCCACCACCGCCAGCCCCTGGTACTGCGCGGTCAGCCGGTACATCTCCCGCAGCCGGTCCCAGGTCCGGTGCGAGGAGTTCTGGCCGATCAGGTTCAGCACCATCTTGGCCTGGAACCGTGCCGCGTCCGGCTCCCCGGTGATCAGGTGCACCGACGCCAGGGTGATCCGGTCGAACAACGCCGAACGCAGCTGCCCGGTGCCCTCCCGCAGCGTGATCACCCGCTCCGCGTGCCGACGGGCCTCGGCGGCCGCCGCCGGGACGTGCTCCGACAGCGTGCGCAGCACCAGGGCCTGCATACCGCGCAGTTCGGCTTCGTCGAACACCTGCATCCACGAGGGCGGCGGCTCCGACGCCTCCTCGCCGAACAGGTCCTCGGCCTCCCCCAGCAGCCGGTAGGTGTCCTGGGAGTGCCCGATCGACGCGTGCGCCCACGCCTCGACGGTATTGAGCATGGCGCGCGTTCTGGGCAGCAGCCGCCCGCCGGCCGCCTTGGCCGCCGACATCAGGTCGAGCGCGTCGTCGGCCCGGCCCAGGTGCACCATCTGCCGTGCGGCCCGGGAGATCGCCTCACCCGCCCGCGGCCGGTCGCCGGCCTCCTTGGCCGCGTCCGCCGCCATCATGAAGTACTTCTGGGCGGTGGGCTCCAGGCCCACGTCGTGCGACATCCAGCCCGCCAGCACCGCCAGGTTGGCCGCGACCAGCCACAGCCGCTGCTCGACCGCCGGTGCGTGCCGGTGCGTCAACAGCCCGCCGACCTCGTTCAGTTGGCCGACCACCGCCTTGCGCTGCAAGCCGCCGCCGCGGGCGGCGTCCCAGGCCCGGAACACCTGCACCGAGTGCTCCAGCGACTCCACCTCGTCGAACCCGACCGGGCCCGCGTCGTACACGTCCACCACCGGGTGCGCTCCGCTCCCGGTGACCACCTGTCGCGGCCCGGGGACGGACGCCGCGTACGCGACCGCGTCCCCTCCCAGCCAGCCCTTCAGCGAGTCGGCGATGACCGCCCCGGCCGTGAGCGCGGCTCCGGCGCCCACCAATCCACGTCGGTTCAGCATGAGGTCCATTCCCGTGAACTCGGTGAGGACCGCGGCTGTTCGATCCGGCGACCACGGGACTGCTCCGGACGTGTCCGCTCCGGACCTGGTGGGCCGGTGTCGTTCCAGACCGAGGTCCTCAGTGGTGACGACACGGCCGAGCCGCTCCGTGAACACGGCCGCCAGCACCCTCGGCACCGGATCGCGCGGGATCTCCCCCTGCTCGATCCAACGCCGTACCCTCGACGTGTCGGTGGACAGCTGCAGCTGACCCATCGCGGCACCCCGACGGTTGACCAGCCGCGCCAGCTCGCCCTTCGACCATCCGGTCAGGACGAACAGATCGGCCAGTCGGGTGTTGGGTTCCCTGCTCAATGAAGCCCCCAGGTTCCTCGGCTGATCCGAGGCTAGAGGCTCGGGCAAGTGCCGGGCGAGCATTCGCCACCGTTCGCCAGGGCCCGCCAGACTACTAAGCCAGTGCCCGACGGGTGTGTTGTAGGGGTGCGCCACCTCGCCCCCCGGGTCGGGCGGCGTCCCACCAGCGTCGGGGCTGTCCCCCCGACGGTGGCGCGGGGCGCTCCCGGTCCTCACCCGAGGGGGTGGCGCGGCCGGGTGGCGCGGGAGCGCCGGGCACGGCCACGGCAGTCCGGCCGACCGCATTCCCCAGGGTGCGGACGGCCGGAGCACCGCCGAACAGGGGTTCCTGACCCCGCGTCCGTGCCCGGCGCCCGCGCACCACCCCCCGCACGGCACGACGTACCGCACCACCCGACGTACCGCACCACCCGCAGGGCCGCCGTCACGCCAGGAAGCACACGGCACCGGCCCTCCCCCGCCCCCGCGGGGCAACACCCGCCGACGGACCGGAAGGGACCACCCTCAGCCCATGTACTCCTCAGCGACGACCCCCACGCCCACCGCGACCCGCCCCGCGCTGCGCCCCCCCGCCGCAGCCGCCGGCCGCACCGGCCCGAGGGCGGTGCCCCCGGCGAGCCGTCCGGCGGCCCCGCGCGGCGCGGAGGGCCGGGCCACGGACACCCGGGTCGTCCCGACCGGCCGCACGGCGCTGGGCCCCACCGGCCGTACCGCGCTGGGGCTGCGCGCCCCCGAGACCGCCATGCCGGCCGGTGGCCGGATGCCGCTGGCCCGGCAGGCCGACGGCCAGGTGCTGCGGGCCCGGCGGCCCGGCCAGCCCGGCGGCGGCCCCGAGCGGATCGATCCCTCGGCGCTCCAGACCCCGGCGGTCCGGGCGGCGCTCGCCAGTGTCGCGCGGATATGTCCCGCGTTCACCCCGCGCCAGGTCCTGCGCGAGGGCAGCCGCCACATCCTGGTGGCGGGCACCATCGGGCGGGCTCCGGTGGTCGCCAAGTGCCTGGCGCCGCAGGCGGTGCGGAGTGAGTACTTCGAGCAGCTGGTGGCCGACTTCCACCACGAGGTCGCGGTCTACCGGGCGTTCGTCCGGCACCGCCCGCCGGTGCGGCTGCCCCGGCTGGTGGCGGCCGACCACGACCGGTGCGTGCTGGTCATGGAGCGCGTCCCCGGGCGCCCGGCCGCCCGCGAGCGCCACCCGGTCAACGCGCCCACCCCGGGCGAGGTGCGGGCGCTGCTCACCGCGGTCCGCACGCTGAACCTGTGGCGGCCGCCGACCGACGTCTTCCAGCCGCGCCTGGACTACCAGTTGGAGATCGCCCGCTACCACTCGGTGGGCCAGCTCACCGACCGGGACGCCGGCGACCTGCGCGGCCTGCTGCACGGCCTCGGCCACACCCCGCTCCAGCTCTGCCACGGCGACGCCCTGCTCAGCAACATGCTGCTGGCGCCGTCCGGCCCGGTGCTGGTCGACTGGGAGCAGGCCGGCTGGTACCTGCCCGGCTACGACCTGGCGGTGCTCTGGAGCGTCCTGTCCGGGGACACCGCGGCACGCCGCCAGATCAGCCAACTCGCCCAGAACGGCGGCACGATGGCCCGGGACGCGTTCCTGGTGAACCTGGTGCTGGTGCTCATGCGGGAGATCCGGCTGTACGACGTGCCGGGCGCCGGCGAGGAGCAGCGGATCATGATCCGCCGGCTCTACGACGACGCGGCGCTCGCCCGCCGCGCCGTCCGCGCCGCGGTCGGGACCCGCTGAGCCACGGGGGTCCGGCCCCGTCCCGCCCGCCCTGCCCTGCTCGCCCCGCTGGTCGGCGCGGGCGGGGCGCGGCGGTGGGGCCCGGGCATCGCCGGGCGGAGGTCGGGGGCCTCTCCCGGCCGCCGGGCCGGGGCACGTCGTGGCTCCGGGAACGACCGCCGGGCCCGGGCGCTACGGCCGGGTGCCCCGTTCGAGCGCGGCCCGTCCGACGGCCTCCAGGACGGTCTCGTCGACGGCCAGGTGCACCCGGCTGCTGAGCACGTCCCGCAGGTAGCGCTCCAGCGGGTGACGCCGGCTCAGGCCGGGGTTGCCGGTGAGGGCGACGGCCTGCTGGACCACCGCCGTCGCGGCCCGGGTCGCCAGCAGGTGGGCCGGACCTGTCCGGGCGACCGCCTCCGGCTCGCCCCGGTCCACCCGGGAGGCCAGCCCCTCGACCAGTTCCTCGGCACCGATCAGCTGGGCCTCGATCTCGCCGAGGGCGGTCCGGTAGCGCGGCAGAGTGCCGAGCGGCTCGGTCAGGTTGGCCGGAGTGCGCTGGTTGAGGAAACGGATCAGCCAGGCCTCGGCGGCCCGGGCGACGCCGATCGCCACCGCGGAGAGGGCCAGGTCGTGCCAGGCCAGGGAGAGTTCGGCCTCGGCGTCGACGCTCTGACGGGCCGTCCGGCGGCCGGTGGTCAGGCCGAGCGCGAGGTCGACCGGCACCCGGACCCCGTCCAGTACGACATCGTGGCTGGCGCTGGCCCGCAGGCCGAGCTGGTCCCAGGTCGGGTCGATCTCCAGGCCCTCGCTCTCACCGCGGACCAGGAAGGTGCCGACCCTCGGCTCCTCCTCGTCGGTCCGCGCGGTGACCGCCATCCAGGCGAGCGCCTCGGCGCCGGTGCAGTACGTCTTCCGGCCCGTCAGCAGCCAGCCGTCGCCGTCCCGTCGGGCGACCGTGGCGGGCAGCTCGCCCACGACGGCCCCGGGCTCCGCCCGCAGGGTGTTGATCAGTACCGGGCCGCGCCGGGACTCGGTGAGCAGCCGCCGGTAGCCGGCCGTCGGCCAGTCGGCGCGGCGGGCCTGCTCGGCGTGCCGGAGCAGGGTGAAGGCGGTGACCACGGCCACCGAGGCGTCGCCGCGGCCGAGTTGGGACAGCACCCGGACGGTGTCGGCGAGCGTTCCGCCCGGACCGCCGTACCGCGCGGAGACGGTGAGGGTGAGCAGCCCGGCCTCGTGGACCGCCTCGATCCCCTGGTAGGGGAAGGTCGCGTCGCGGTCGTGCTCCTCGGCGCGGGCGGCCAGCAGGTCGACCACCCGGGGCAGCCCGGCGAGAGCGGCCTCGATCCCGGTGCGGTCGGGCACGGGGTCGGTGGTGGCGGAGGCGGAAGCGGAAGCGGCGGGCGCGGTGGCGGAGGCGGAACGCACCGGGCCGGCGGAAGCGGCGGGCACGGGATCGGCGGAACCGGTGGGTGTGGAACCGGTGGATTCGAGATGGCCGGAATCGGACCGGTCGGAATCCGCCGTTCGCGGGGCGGTCCGGGAACGGCGTTCGGCGGGAGCGCCCTCGGACGCACGATCGACGGTCGAACGGTTGACGGTGCGGGTCGTCATGATGCGGTGCCTCCGGGCGACAGCGTGGGCTCGGCGAATGCGGGCGGCACGCCGTACGGGCGCGCGGTACCGACTGGCGGCCCCGGAGGCCGGCTCACGGCCCGCCCCCTGGTGTCGGCGCCGACCGGACACCCGGTCGACCGCCCGCCGCCGGGGGGCGAATCCCCCCTCAGCGGCCCGGACACGCCGCGCTGGCGGTGCGCCGCAGGTCCAGATGCCTGCGACGGGTCAGCAGCGGGAGACGGCACGGCATGTTCGCGACTGTACGAACCGTTGATCGATACCGTCAAGCAGCGTCCGCCCCCCGGGCGGGACCGGCCGGCCCCGCCGGGATCAGCCCTGCTGGAACATGTCCGCGGGGAGCGGCTTCAGCAGCTGATACAGGTCGTCCGAAATCGGTCGGTCCCAGGACGCGATGGTGACCAGGACGCCGTCGCTGCGGCCGAACTGGGCGCAGAACACGCGTTCCTCGCTGACCTTGACCTTCTTCACGATCAGCAGGTCGTCCCCGAGCATCACCGGGAAGTCCTCGGCCGAGACGAACTCGACCGGCTCGTCGTTCTCCAGCGCCGCGAGCAGCTGCCGCACCTCGAAGGGCACGTCGTCGCCGGTCTCCCGGGCGGGCGAACCCTCGGGGAGGTTGCCGATGAACATCGCCGGGCCTCTGCCGCCGAACAGGTCGTAGCGCAGGAAAATCCCCTGGCAGGAGCCGTCCGGGCCGGTCATCATGGCCGCACCGAAGTCACCGGGCCAGTCACCCGGGTCCATCGCGAGCACGTCGAAGTCCGGGCCGGCGGGCTGTCCGGAGCGACGGCGGAGAAAAGACATGGGAACATCGTACGTGTCCGGCAGACCACGCTCGCGAGGTGGGTGGGGCGCCGCCGGGGGACGAGCGGGAGATCGACGCTCAGAGACCAATGTTGACTCTGAGCAACCGTCCGGGCTACGTTCGGTTCAGCACGACAGCCGTTCTGGGTTTCACCCTTCGGGGGGACGGCATGTCGCAACGCGGCCCTACACGCGTTTCCCTCACTGTGCACTTGTCGTGCCGAACCGCCGAGCACCCAGCTTCGTCGTCGCACACAGCACGAACACACAAGCCAACAGTTCCATGCATCACAAGCCAGATCCGCGGGGCCCCGGCCCGTCGCTCCCGTGGATCTGCTCGGGACGCCGCCGCGTGGGGGCGTGCGGGTCCCGAGCATCGGTGCCGTCATCCGAGTCGCTCTCGGCGTCGGCGCCAACCTCCCGGCGACTGCCGGCCCCTCATGGGGCCGGGACCGGCCGACGCACCCCGGTGCGCAGGGGATGACTGGGAGGATGGCCTGGCAGTAGTGCCGGGCCGCACAGCAGGCGCCGTGTCTGGCCGCGTGGGGGCGGTGGGCACGGCGTCTGCCCGTGCTCATACTCTGAGCTGCGTTTGTCTAACAGTCAACAGAAATTCTGACGGGGCACGCTCAATGGATCATCACTTGTGATGTTCGGACCCGAAAGATCGTCTGCGGAGCGGACCCCCGTCGATCGGGGGTCCGCTCCCGCTGTGAACCGCCCGGCGCGCCGCCTCAGGTGAGGTCGAACTCGCCGTCCCGGGCGCCGAGCACGAAGGCCCGCCACTCGCCCGGCGTGAAGACCAGGACCGGCCCGTCCTCCTGACGGCCGTCCCGCATCCCGATGTAGCCGTCCACGAAGGCGATCTGCACGTCCCCGACGCCCTGACTGCTGCACAGCCACTCCGCCCCGGTGAAGTCCACCCTGGGCTTCCCGTTCGGCGCCAACTCCGGCCGCGCCACGCCGGCCTCCGTATTCGTCCCGCTGCTGGATCCCACTGACCGATCTCCTCCCGACGACGTTCCGGAGCCAGCCTAGCCACACCGCCCGGCCCCGGTCAGCGGGTTGACGAGGACTCCTCCGGGCGGGGACGGACACCGCCGGAGGACGGGTCGAGGCGTGTCCCGACCGGCGGGGGCGGCGGGCAGCTGCCAGAGTGCTGCCAGGGCGCCGCCCGACCGCCCTGCCGGCCCGCGCCACTCGAACGATTCAGCCACCGATCCGGACGCCGATCCATTCACCGGCCCCGCCCACCCGGTCCGCCCACTGACCCGCCCAACGATCCATCCACCGGTCCACCCAACGATCCGCTCAAGGGAGCAGCCGATGAGCCGCCGGGACGGCACCCGCGCCGACGTCATCCCCATCTCCGACGCCCCCTCGGCCCACCCCCCGGCACCCCGTACGCCCCCCTCGCCCACGTCGTTGCCCCGGCCGACCCCCGCCCGGCCCGCCGTGCACGGGCGGGTCGGGATCGTCCTGGTCTCGCACAGCCAGGAACTGGCCACCGCCGTACGTTCCCTCGCGCTCGCGTTGACCGGATCCGACTCCCCCGCGCCGGTCGCCGCCACCGGCGGCGACCCGTCGGACGGACCGGGCATCAGCGCCGTCCTGGTCGCCGCCGCGACCCGACGGGTGGACCAGGGCCACGGCGTGGTGGTGCTCGCCGACCTGGGCGGGGCGGTCACCACCGTCCGCGCGCTGCTGTCCGACGCGGACGAGCACGGACTGCCGTTCCCCGTCAGGTTCGCCAACGCCCCGTTCGTCGAGGGCGCGGTGGCCGCCACCGCGACCGCCACGGCGGGCGGGGACCTGGCCGCGGTGCTGGACGCGGCGGAGGAGGCCTACCGGCAGTACAAGGGCTGATCTCGCCCGGGCGGGGCCCGGTGGGTCGGGCGGGCGCGGCAGGCTCGGCGGGTGGGCCGCTCGGGCTCAGGGGCGCTCCTTGCCCTCCCAGGTGAAGACCGCCGGCCCCTCGCACTCCAGCGCGTGGCGCAGCCGTTCGTGCTCGGTCTCGATCATCGGCGGCAGCTCGTCCAGCCCGAACCAGCCGACGTCCAACGACTCGTCGTCGTTCACCCGTGCCTCGCCGCCGACCGCGCGGCAGCGGAAGGTCAGCACCAGGTACTGCGTCACATCGCCGTTCGGGTACGTGACCTGCGGCGAGACCGTGACGGAGGCGAGCAGCTCGGGCACGACCACCACCCCGGTCTCCTCCTCGCACTCGCGCACCACGCCGTCGGCGGGCTGCTCGCCCGGGTCGAGGATGCCGCCGACCGGCGCCCACCGGCCGTCGTCGGCCCGGCGGGCCAGCAGCACCCGGTCGCGGTCGTCCAGCACGACGGCGACGACGGCGCTGAGCCAGAGCGGACGGGTACCCACGATGGCGCGGAGTTCGGCGAGAAAAGGGGGAATGGCCATGAACCGCAGCCTATCGGGGCGGTTCCGGGCCGACCCGGTGCGCCCGGCCGGTGTCGGGCCGCAGCAGGGCGAGCACGGTGAGCCCGAGGATGTGCAGGTCGAGCCCGAGCGAGCGGTGCTCGACGTACCAGAGATCGAGTTCGGCCCACTCGGGACGGCTGAGCGGGCGGGGCGTCCGGCCGCGGTCCAGGGCGTGCAGTTGGGCCCAGCCGGTGAGGCCGGGCCGCACCGCGAGTCGGCCGCGCTCTCGGCGGGAGTAGCCCACGACCTGGACGGGGCTGGCCGGCCGGGGACCGATCACCCCCATCTCGCCGCGCACCACGTTCCACAGCCGGGGCAGCTCGTCCAGGCCGGTGCGGCGCAACAGGGTGGTGAGCCGGCCGTCCCCGCCGGTCCGGAAGCGCAGGATCTGGAACTCGCGGCCGTGCCGTCCGATCCGCGTCTGCCGCTGGAGCACCGGGCCACCGGCGGCGCAGCGGAGCAGGACGGCGATCAGCAGGGCCAGCGGCAGCGCGACGATCGCGGCCAGGGCGGCGACGGCGAGGTCGCCGGCGCGTCTCATGAGGTGGCCACGGCACGATCCGGTCTGCCGCCCATCGCTCCCCCTCCGCGGCGCTTCGAGTCGAGCCGGAAGAACGCATTCACAGTAGAGGCGGGATGAAGCCGTTGTCCGGGAATGGTGAAAGAAGAGGACCCGAGATTGTCAGACTGGACGATATTCAGTCGGTCTGACCAATTTCGCTCGATCTGCCGTTTCGAAATGCCGAGAGCGATCGACATAACGGGTGGGGGCGACACCCGAACGAAACCCGCCTGCCGCACGGCCGGCACCCCGGCCGGGAGCCGTCAGAGCACGGCGCGGCGACGGTCGCGGAACACGCCGAACGCGATCCGGCCCAGCAGCAGGACGCCGGCGGCCAGACAGCCGGCCACCGCCATCGCCCAGGCCGGCCCGTCACTGTCCGGCACGAACACGGCCACGGCGATGCCGAGCACCAGGCAGGCCAAGCCCACCACGGCCAGCGGGAGCTGGTGGGTGACCAGCGCTCCGCCACTGCACGCGCGAGCCATTCGGGAGGCCCCGTGGAGATGGAAGGGGTCACGGTCCGCATCTGCCATGAGCCCAAGGTACCCCGGGACGGGGCGAGTGGCAGCCCGCAGGGAGTGAAGGGTCGAACACCCTCTGCGACCGGAGAATCCGGGCTGGTCAGGGGCCCACCGAGATCGCCGCGAGGTGTGTCCGAGACGTCGGCGCGGGCATTCCGGCTCCACAATCAGTCCACGAAAAATCCTCGTCCCCCCGGTACAACCATCGGTCCGGTACAGCGGTCTCAATGGCATTGAGTGATCCAGGAGCCGTTCGAGGGTGGGCGTGAACCCCCACCGAGAACAGGAATATCCAGGAGCGGAGCCGCCGCCCCTGGAGTCGGAGGCCGGGCTCCGTCCTCCGGCGGTACCGCCACGCCGCTCGGCGAACGAGGGGGAACCGTGCCGCAGTCCCAGTCCAGTACATCGATCTCCATGGCCCGCGCCCGGCCGGCACCCGGCCTGCGCGCGCTGCCCCCGCCCGCCGGACGGCCCGCCGACCGTCTGCACGGCGGGCTGCTCCACGGCGAACTTCTGCACGACGAGCTTCTGCACGACGAACTTCTGCACAGTGAGCTTCTGCGCAGTGAGCTTCTTCAGGGCGACCATCGACACGGCGAGCCTCGGCATCGCGAGCCTCGGCCCGGCGGGCACCGGGACGCCGGACACCGGGATGTCGGGCACCGGGACGGCGGGGGCCGTCACAGCGGGCACCGGGACGGCGGGGGCCGTCACCGGGCGGCCGGCGGCACGGAACAGCAGGACGCTCGGGGCGAATGGCTGCGGTTCGCCCCCGTCCAGCCGCTGTTCCGGGCCCTGGCCGCCCAGCGACTCGCCGTGCTCGCCTACCACGGGGTGACCGACCACCACTCCTTCGGCGCCCAGCTCGACCGGCTCCAGCGGCTCGCGACACCCGTCTCGCTCGGCGCGGTCCTCCAGGCCGTCACCGAGCGGCGGCCGCTGCCGCCCAGGAGCGTCCTGGTCACCTTCGACGACGCCGACCGGAGCGTGCTCACCCACGCCCTGCCGGCCCTCGACGCCCGGGGCATTCCGGCCACCGCGTTCGTCATCTCGGAGCTCATCGGCACCGAGCGGCCGTTCTGGTGGCACGAAGCCGACTTCCTGGCCCGGCACGGGGGCCGGGCCCGCTCGCTCGACTGCGGACACCCGTCCCAACTGCTCCGGCGACTCAAGGCCATGCCGGACCCGGACCGCCGACGCAGCCTGCACGAGCTGCGGGTCAGCGCCGACCGCCGGCCACCCCGCCAGGAGCAGCTGACCCCGGCCGACCTGCTCGCCCTGCGGGACGGGGGCGTCGCCATCGGCAACCACACCCAGGGGCACCCGTGCCTCGGACGCTGCGACGACGACACCGTGCGCACCGAGATCACCGGTGCCCACGAGGCCCTCACCCACTGGCTGGGCGAACCACCGATCGCCTTCGCCTACCCGGACGGCGGCCACGACGTCCGTGCTGAAACCGTTCTGCAGGAGCTCGGCTACCGCCTCGGCTTCCTCTCCGACCACCGCCTGGGCCCCCGGCTCCCGTCCCATCCCCTCCAGATCAGCCGCCTCCAGGTCGACTCCACCACCAGCACCCGCCGCTTCGACACCATCCTGTCCGGCCTGGAACCCGCCTACCGCCGCTGGCGCCGTCAAGCCGTCGCCTAACGGGGGCACCAGGCCCCACCTGCGCGCAGGAAGTCGGCGCGGCCGACTTCCTGCGCGCGCACCACCGCCGACCCGCTCGCCCCACAGGCACCGGAGGTGCCATCCGGGCACGGCCGCCGCACCCCGCCCGGCCTCCCGCACTCCCCGCACCGGAAAATCGGCCGCGCCGACTTTTCGATTCCAAGATCATGTGAGCAACGAGCCAGTCCGGGCCATCGCCCCCGCGCGAGAAGTCGACCAGATCGACTTCTCACGCACCCGCGAGGCCGAAGCCGCGCGCCCCCAGGAATGCCGACCCCGCCGACGTCCCGCACGCCCAAAGTTGGCCCCGCGCCAAATTCCGGCCAGCCCGACTCCCCCACACCCCACGACCCGATTCTATGCGCGTAGAGGCTGCCCGAAGCCGGCCCCGCGCGCAGGAGCTCGGCATGAAAGTCGGCCAGGCCGACTTCCCGCGCACCGGGACGACCTGGGCTGGCGATCAGAAGCCCTCAAGCCGCCGGGCAGCGGAGCCGCAGCCACCGCAGCGCAGCGCAGGAAGTCGGCCCGGTCGACTTCCTGCGCACGGCAGATCCACGCACCAAAATCCTGCGGGCTTGCGGCCGGACGCACCGGGAGAGGTGAAGCCCACCCAAGCGAACGCCGCGTGAGAAGTCGGCCGAGTCGACTTCTCACGCACCAGGCGCGCTCGGGTGGGCGATCAGCAGGCCTCGGGACGGCGGAGCCGTGGCGCCCGAGCGCGGAGCAGGAAGTCGACCGGATCGACTTCCTGCGCGCGCTGCGTCGGTCGGTCGCTCGGCCACCCGGGGTCAGCCGATGAGGGTGGCGAGGGCGTTGCCCTGGGGGTAGAGGGCGGCGACCGGGGGGAGGTGGGCGGGGGCGCCGGCGTGGAGGACGGTGAGGGTGCCGCCGCCCGTCCGGGTGGGGTCGGCGACGCGGCGGAGGGCCTGGGCGGCCACGGCGTCGGCGGAGCCGTGCAGGGTGAGCCCCGGCGAGGCGGTCGGGGCGACGGCTGCGCGGATGCGGTCGTCGACGAGTTCGTAGTGGGTGCAGCCGAGCACGATGACGTCGGTCCCGACCGGCGTCCGGGCGGCGGCGTCGGCGATGGCGGCGGTGATGGCCTCGTCGTCGCCGTGCTCGACCGCGTCCGCGAGGCCCGGGCAGGCGACCTCGGTGACGTCCGCCGAACCGCCGAAGTCGCGGATCAGCCCGCGCTGGTAGTCGCTGCCGGTGGTGGCCGGGGTGGCCCAGATGGCGACCCGGCCGCCCTGCGCGGCGGCGGGCTTGATCGCCGGGACGGTGCCGATCACCGGAAGCCCGGGCTCCAGCTCGGCCCGCAGGGTGGCGAGCGCGTGCACGGAGGCGGTGTTGCAGGCGATCACCAGCGCGTCGGGTTCGAGCACGGCGGCGGCCCGGCAGCAGCCGAGGGCCAGCTCCGTTACCTCTTCCGGCGTACGCGGCCCCCACGGCATCGAGGCCGGGTTGGAAGAGAGCACCAGATCCACGTCCGGGCGCAGCTTCCGAAGGGCGGCGGCGGCGGCCAGCAGGCCGATTCCGGAGTCCATCAGTGCGATCTTCACGGGTCAAGACTTTAGTCGATGCGCCCGTCCGGCCCGGTTCTGCGGCAGACTGCCGGGGTGACCGTCCTGCTGTGGATCGCCGCGTTCTCCCTGCTGGTCTGGCTCTGGCTGGCGTGCTGCCACGGTTCGTTCTGGCGCACCGACGTACGGCTGCCGCCGCGTCGCCCGCCGGTCCGCTGGCCGCAGGTGGCGGTCGTGGTGCCGGCCCGGGACGAGGCCCCGGTGCTCCCGGCGAGCCTGCCGACGCTGCTCGCGCAGAAGTATCCGGGGCGGGCCCGGGTGTTCCTGGTGGACGACCACAGTTCGGACGGCACCGGTGCCCTGGCGGCGGAGCTGCGGACGATCGACGGGCTGGAGCTGACCGTCACCACCCCTCCCCCGCTGCCGCCGGGCTGGACCGGCAAGCTGTGGGCGCTGCGGCACGGCGTGGCGCTGGCCGGGCCGGACGTCGAGTACCTGCTGCTGACGGACGCCGACATCGCGCACGGTCCGGATTCGCTGGCCGAGCTGGTGGCCGCCGCCGAGAGCAACGGGCTGGACCTGGTGTCGCAGATGGCCCGGCTGCGGGTGGAGACCGGCTGGGAGCGGCTGATCGTGCCGGCCTTCGTGTACTTCTTCGCCCAGCTGTACCCGTTCCGCCGGAGCAACCGTCCCGGTGCCCGGACGGCGGCCGCGGCCGGCGGCTGCTCGCTGGTGCGGCGCGAGGCGCTGGAGCGGGCGGGCGGGGTGGCGGCGATCCGGGGCGCGGTGATCGACGACGTGTCGCTGGCCCGGGCGGTGAAGTCCGCCGGCGGCCGGACCTGGCTGGGCCTGGCCGACGACGTGGACAGCGTGCGCCCGTACCCGCGGCTGGAGCAGCTGTGGCGGATGGTCTCGCGCAGCGCCTACGCCCAGCTCAGGCACTCGCCCGTGCTGCTGCTCGGGACGGTGCTGGGGCTGGGGCTGGTCTATCTGGTGCCGCCGGTGGCGACGGTGGCCGGGCTGGTGGGCGGGGTGCCGCCGGTGGCGGCCGCGGGCGGGGCGGCGTGGGCGCTGATGGCGGGCACGTACCTGCCGATGGTCCGGTACTACGGGCAGCCGGCCGCGGCCGTGCTGCTGTTGCCGTTCACCGCGGGGCTGTACCTGCTGATGACGGTGGACTCGGCGGTGCGGCACTGGCGCGGCCGGGGCGCCGCGTGGAAGGGCCGGACGTACTCCCGGGCCTGAGAAGTCCCCCGTGCCGAACCCGCTGCGCGGTGGGCCGTCCCGTTCCATACTGCTCGGATGGACCGTCAGCAGATCTCCCGCCTCGCCCATGCCCGCCACCCGGTCGCGGCCCCGCTGGCGGACGAGTCGGTGGCCCGGTTGCTGGACCGCGCCACGGCCGGGACGGAGCGGGGCCGGGCCCTGGACCTGGGCTGTGGTGAGGGCGCCTGGCTGCTCCGGACGCTGGCCGCCCATCCGGGCTGGCGGGCGGTGGGCGTGGATCTGGACGCGGCCGCGCTGACCCGGGCCCGGGAGACCGCGACCGCACTCGGCGTGGTTCGCCGGATCGGCCTGCACCACTTGGACGTACGGGAGTTCACCGCGCGGGAGCCGTTCGACCTGGTGCTGTGCGTCGGCGCCACCCACGCGTTCGGCGGTCTGCTGCCGACGCTCGCCGCGGCCCGCGAACTCCTGGCCCCGGGCGGCCGGTTGCTGGTCGGCGAAGGGTTCTGGCAGCGCGAGCCGTCGCAGCCGGCGCTGGACGGGCTGGGCGCCGCCCGGGAGGACTTCGCGGATCTGGCGACGACCACCGACCGGGTTCTCGCGGACGGCTGGACGCCGGTGTTCGGTCACGCCAGCTCCGAACAGGAGTGGGACGACTACGAGTTCTCCTGGACGGGCTCGCTGGCCGAGTGGGCGCTGGACCACCCGGACCACCCGGGCGCGGCGGCCGCCCGCGAGGCCGCGGACCGGCACCGCACCGAGTGGCTGCACGGCTACCGGGGGACGCTCGGCTTCGTCACGTACCTGCTGCGCCGCGACTGACGACTGACGCGACTGAAGTGACCGGAGCGACCGCGACGGCCGAAGCCGCGGAAGCCTCCGGCTCCGTTGGAGCGTTCGGAGCGGCCGGGTTCCCGCCGCCCCGGCGATCGGCTACTTCGGGATCCGCGCGAGGAAGTCGTCGATCAGCGGGGCGATTTCGGGCAGCTTCTCCTCCAGGGCGAAGTGCCCGGTGTCGAACAGGTGCAGCTCGGCCCCGGGCAGGTCGCGCAGGTAGGCGCGGGCGCCGGCCTCGGTGAAGAACGGGTCGCCCAGGCCCCAGAGCACCAGAGCGGGCGGCTGGTCGGCGCGCAGCCAGGCCTGCCAGGCGGGGTAGAGCTCGACGTTGGAGAAGTAGTCGAGGGCGAGTTCGACCTGGATGTCCTTGCGGCCGGGCAGGTCGAGGAAGTGCTGGTCGAGCGTCCAGCCGTCGGGGGCGACCAGGCTCGGGTCGCCCGTGCCGCCCTCGTACTGGTCGCGGGTGACGTCCAGGGTGAGGATCGAGCGGGCGGCCTGCTCGGCACCCGGCACGCCGCGCTTGTTGGCGATGAACTCCCGCGCCTGGTCGGAGAGTCCCTCCTCGTAGGCGTTGCCGTTCTGGATCACCAGGCCGGTGATCCACTCCGGGTGCCGGGTGGCCAGGCGCAGGCCGACGGGGGCGCCGAAGTCGAAGACGTACAGCGCGAAGCGGTCCAGGCCGAGGGTGAGGCAGAACCCCTCGATCACCTCGGCGAGGCTGTCGAAGCGGTACGTGAAGGTGCCGGGCGCGGGGCTGTCGCTGCTGCCGAACCCGGGGTAGTCGGGGGCTATCAGGCGGTAGCGGGTACCGAGCGCGTCGAGCAGCCGGGCGTACTGGTGGGAGGACGACGGGAAGCCGTGCAGCAGCAGGAGCACGGGCGCGTCTGCCGGGCCGGCTTCGCGGTAGAAGACACGCAGGCCGTCGACGTCGACGTGGCGGTGGTGGACGTGCGGGATCGTCAGCTCGCTCATGCTAACCATTAAACAGCATCTGAACAGTTAGGCAAGGCCCCTGTCCGGCAAACCGCTTGCCGGACAAGGCACATGTGCGAGCTGATCCGATGTCACCGACGTGGCCGGGAGGGCCGGCTCAGTGGCGGTGCTGCCGCTCCTGCTGCACCAGGTGGTCGAGCACCTCGGGCATCGCCTCGACCCCGCCGGCCTGGGTCGGCGAGGTGCGGTACTCGCCCTGGACGACGACCGTCGGCAGCTCGTTGATGCCGTAGCGGGTGAAGGCGGCGGCGGCCTCGTCGACCGACCGGCCCACCGCGGCCGAGCGGTAGGCCCGTCCGAACGCCTGGGCGTCGACGCCGTTGCGCACGGCCCAGTCGGTGGCGGTGGCCTCGGTGGTGAGGTCGATCCCCTCGTTGTGCACGGCGCGGAACACGCTGCTCTGGAGGCGGCCGACCAGGCCCAGCCGGTCCAGCGCGTAGTACAGCCGGGCGTGGCCGCGTTGCACGGCCTCGTCCTGGCTGCCGGGCCAGACGGCCGGGACGCGGCGCAGCACGACATCGGCGCGGTGCTTCTCCGCCCAGGCCTGCAAAGGCTGTTCGAGCGCCTGGGAGTGGCCGCAGTCGTACCAGAAGAATTCGACCGCCTCGGTCCGGGCGCTCACGCGCACCGGTTGCGGGTGGTCGAGTTCGACGAACTTGGCGCCCTCGACAGGGGGTTGGTGGGACATCGCGCCGGCCTGGACGGGGGACGCGGCAATCCCGACGGCGACGGCGAGCAGGACGGTGGACCGCAGCAACGACTTCGAGTTCACACCGGGCAGTGTGCTGGCGGCGGTTCGCTACCGGCCGGTTGCTGCGGCGCAGGCAGGGCCGGATTCGCTCGATCGGCGCACCCGGGCCCGCACCCGTTGACGGGACGGACCACCCGACAGGGCCAACAGAACCGACGTACTCGGCGGGCCCACGGGACCGGGGTGCGCGGCGGGTCAGCCGGCGGCCTCCGGGCCCGCCGTCCACACCTCGGCGACCAGGTGCTGCCAGGCGTCCACGACGGCACCCAGCTCGAAGTGCTCCAGCGCGTGCGCCCGGGCCGCCGCGCCCAGGCCCGCCCGGTTGACCGCCAGCACCTTGCCCAGCGCCTCGGCGAGGGCGAGCGGGTCCCCGGGGGCGACCAGCGCGCCGGTCGCACCGTCCCGGACCACCTCGCGCACCCAGCCGACGTCAGTGGCCACGGCGGGCACCCCGGCCAGCGCCGCCTCGATCAGCGCGCCGGGCACGCCCTCGCTGTCGCTGGTCAGCAGCAGCGCGTCGGCGGCGCGGTAGAGCGGGGCCGGGTCGGACAACGGGCCGAGGAAGTGGGCGCGGGCGGCGGCCGGGTGGCGGGCCAGCGTCTCGCGCAGCGGCCCGTCCCCGGCGACGGCGAGCCGGACGTCGGGCAGCCGGTCGAGCACGTCCAGGGCGAGGTCGAGCCGCTTCTCGGGAGCTATCGCCCCGATCCAGGCGACCAGCAGCACGTCGGCCGGCAGGCCCAGCGCGTGCCGCGCGGCCCTCCGGTCGTCTCGGCCGTCGGCTGGCGGATAGCTCTCCGCGGCACGGGAGTTGGGGATCACGTGGACCTTGCCCTCGGGCAGCCGGAACTGCTCCTCCAGAACGACGCGCGCTTCGTCGGTGAGGGTGGTGACGGCGGCCGCGCGGTGCATCAGCGCGCCGCCGCGCACCCGGCGCAGCCGGTTGGCGGTCCAGTAGCGCGGGTGGCCGACCGAGACGTAGACGAAGGGCGTCCGGGTCCCGGCCAGGGCGAGGGCGCAGGCGGCCAGGGTGTCCGAGCCGTGGGCGAGCACCACGTCGGCGGCGCGCGAGGCGGCGCGCAGCGCCCGCAGGGTGCTCGGGTGCAGCCGCCCGGGGCCCAGCACGGCGGCGGAGCGCAACCCGGGGGCGGCGGAGCAGTCCACGGAGGCCCCGCCGGCGGAGTCGGGGCCCCGGTCGGTGGAATCGGTGGCCCGGCCCGCGGAATCGGAACCCCCGTCCCCGGAGCCGGAGTCGGGACCCGGATCCGCGCAGTCCCGCCTCGACCCGACGGGGCCGGGGTGGACGGCCGGATGCGGGGCGAGGGCGCACAGTGCGGAGGACTGCCCCCGACGGCCGAGTTCCCGGTGGAGGTCACGGGCGAAGTTCTGTGCGCCGCCACGGCGTGAGTCGCTGATCAGATGCAGGACACGCGGACGGTTTCCGGCCGGATCGGCCGACAAATGGTCGGGCATGGACCGACCTTGGCACAGTGCTCCGTCCGGTACATCCCCTTCGCGCAACCTGATGGTGGCCCATCCGCCCGCACTTGTACACCCGATGTGCGCCACGGGGCCGCCGTCGTGCGCCGGATGCGACCACTGTGCGCCCCGCCTCGCCCCCTGCCGCGCTCCGGTTCACCCCGTCGCGCCGGGTCGGCGCCGTCCCGGGTCGGCGCGTGCCGGTGTCACATGCGCTTTCTCCCAGCGTGGTTGAGCCGGGTGTTCGACCGCCGAAAGGCCGGTACGCGGAGCGCCCCCACCCCGCCCGGCCGGTCGGGGCCGGGCCCCGCGGCGGTTACCCGATTCGGGTGAACGCGGTTGGACCTCGACCCGGGCCGCTCGGCAGGATGTCCGGCCGGGGGCGGCACCCGCCGTGCCGCCCCATCTCCCCCTTCCTCGTACGGATTTGGAGTAACCCGGTGTTCAAGGGATTCCGCAGCTTCCTGCTGCGCGGAAACGTCGTGGACCTCGCGGTCGGCATCGTGATCGGCGCGGCCTTCACCGCGGTCGTCACCGGGTTCGTCAGCGCCTTCCTCACCCCGCTGGTCGGCGTCGCGTCCGGTGCCGTCGGCGACTTCACCCAGAAGACCTTCGACGTGGCCGGCACCCGGTTCCCGTACGGCCTCTTCGTCAACGCGGTCATCGGCTTCGTGCTGACCGCGGCCGTCATCTACTTCGCCGTGGTGCTGCCGGTCGGCAAGCTCCAGGCCCGCTTCGAATCGGCCAAGCCCGCGCCGGCCTCGAAGGTCGACTGCCCGGAGTGCCTGAGCCCGATCCCGGCCGCCGCGACCCGGTGCTCCTTCTGCACCTCCGAGGTCGGCAAGCCGGCCCTGCCCGCGCAGGCCCAGGCGCTGCAGTCGCACTGACCGCCGGGACCGGGCCGGCACCCGTCCGGCACCGGGTCGGAACCCGGGCGGTCCCTGGCCGCCGGCGCAGGTCACGGGCCAACGGCGCAGGTCACGGGCCAACGGCGCAGGTCACGGGCCAACGGCGCAGGTCACGGGCAGGTCGCAGGCCTGAATCGAACGCCCGGAGAACTGACGGGAATTTTATTCCCGAAACATTCACGAGCCTCCGCCGCCCCCACGGCGGGGGCTCGAATGCGCCCGCGCACGCCCGGTCCGGAGAAAGTTTCTCCGCAGGGCCCCCGACCGTCCATCGGCCGGTCACCACAAGGCCTTCCGGCGACTCCGTCCGGCGACCGTTCGACCACTGACGGGGCGCCAAGGTTGTCCGGAACCGGACGCCGGAATGTCCGTCTTTCCTACTTTCGAAACCTTTGTGCGAGCGAAGACTGTGTAAACACTCGAACTGCTCCCCCTCCCGCTCTCCTCAGCAGGCGCGTTGTGGGCTTACCGTATGGCCCATGACCTCGCCCCGCTCCTACGACGGAGTCGGCTACCCCTCTCCGTCCTTCTCCTCCGGCACGCCGATCTACGACAGCCTCGTGGCTGAGCGCGGCGTCCCCCAGATCGCGCCCATCAACGTGCCGGCCGCCCTGCCGCCGGCACTGTCGTCCGGTTACGGATCCGGCCCCGGCCAGTCCTACGAGAACCGCTACGGCAACGGGTACGAGAACGCCGGCAGCAACCTCCCCGCGCTGCCGCCCGCCCGCCTCGCCCTGGGCCCCGGCCCGAGCAGCGGTCCCTCCGCCGGCCCCGCCACGGCGTACATCCCCGCGCAGCCCGCGCCGGCGTACGCCGCTCCCCAGCCGCCGGTCCCCGGCTACGGCGCCCCCCAGCCGTACCAGCGACCGCAGCCCGGCGCCCCCGCCCCCGCCTTCGCCCAGGCCACCGGCGGCGGTTACCAGCCGACCGGCGGCCAGAGCTTCGGCGGCCAGAACACCTTCATCGGCGCCCAGGGCGGCCAGCAGACCTTCGGCGCGCAGCAACCCGGCGGCCAGGGCGGTTTCGGCCAGGGCCAGCCCGCCGGTCCGCAGAGCTTCGGCGGCCAGCAGTCCTTCGGCGGGCCGGGCGCCGGCGGCCCCGGTCTCCAGGGTCAGGGCGGCGACCAGTCCTTCGGCGGCGCCCAGCTGCGCCCGGCCATGGCGCCGGTCCGCCCGATGCAGCCGCAGCGCCCGGGCCCGTACGGCGAGCCCGGCCAGTTCCAGGGCGGCTACCAGCCGCAGGGCCAGGGCTACTGAGCCACTGCCGCCCCGAGGCCGTCCCCCACACGGCCCGAACCCGCACCACCTGAGCACCACCCGGCGCCCCGTGCGCCGGGCGAACGGAGAAACGGGTCATCCACGGACCGCCCGGCACGCCCCCACGGCGTCCGGGCGGTCCGTGCGCATCCGGGGTCCCTCCCTGCGGGCCGGGACCGGCTGGCAGGATGGGGGAATGCAGCTCACCGGACTCCACGTCTACCCCGTCAAGTCGATGTACCGCCTGAGCCCGGACACCGCCGTGGTCCAACCGTGGGGCCTGGCCGGAGACCGTCGCTGGATGCTCGCCGACGCGACCGGACGGTTCGTCAGCCAGCGCGAGAACGCGGCCCTCGGACAGGTCCGCGCCGAACTGCTGCCCGAGGGCGCCCTCGGCCTGACCGCCCCGGACGGCTCCCGGATCGAGGTCGCCGCCCCCGCCGTCGCGGCCGGCGACCCGCTCGCCGACGTCGAGGTCTGGGGCACCCGATTCCACGCCGCCGAGGCCGACAAGGAGACGCACCAGTGGATCGCCGAGCACCTCGGCGACTACCGCCTGGTGCACCTGGACGACCCGCGCGCCCGGCCGGTCGACCCGGAGTACGGCCGGCCCGACGACAACGTCTCGATGGCCGACGGCTTCCCGCTGCTGCTCACCACCACCGCCTCCCTGGACCGGCTCAACGAGCTGATCGCCACCGAGAACCCCGACGGCCACGAGACCCTGCCGATGGAACGTTTCCGCCCGAACGTGGTGGTCGGCGGCGCCGAACCGTGGGCCGAGGACACCTGGAGCAGGATCCGGATCGGCTCGGTCACCTTCAAGGTGGTCAAGCCCTGCGGCCGCTGCGTGATCACCACCACCGACCAGGAGACCGGCGAGCGGCGCGGCAAGGAACCGCTGCGCACCCTGGCCCGCCACCACCGGCTGCTGCGCAAGGCCGCGTTCGGGCAGAACCTGATCCCCGAACGGCCGGCCGGCGTCGAGGGCGACGCGCTCGGCACGCTGCGGCTGGGCGACGAGGTCGAGGTGCTGGAGGACGGGGCGCACTGGCCTGCCGACGGGCGCTGAGCGCGTGGGCGCTTGGACGCGTGGGCGGGTGGGCGGCACCGGGAATCCGCGGGGCGGGCCGTGCCGACCGCCCGCGCCGACCGCCCGCGCCGGCCGCCGTTCCAACCTCCCGTTCCAACCTCCCGTGCGACTTCGCGAGCCGACCCGAGCGGAACCACCTCTGTGCGCGCTCGTTGAAACAAGTGGTCGGAACCTGTGGCGGCGCTGAACGCTACCGGTGTCCGCGCGACCGCGGGCGGCCGGACCACCCACGTGGGCGCGCTACGGTGGGCGGACGGCCCGCGCACCCCCGCGCGTACGGCCCGTTGATCGCCGGCTCGACGAAGGTGGGGACGACAGACCGTCATGGCTGAGCACAGGGTCCGAGTCACCCAGGACAGCGCATCCCGCTGGCGTCGCCGCGCGGGAGAGTACGACACGCTCGCGGAGGCCCTCGCCGCCGCCGAACCCGGCGACACCGTGACCGTCCGTCCGGGCACCTTCCGGGAGAACGTGCTCCTGGACAAGCCCGTGACGCTGGTCCCGGCCCAGGGGCCGGGGACGGTCCGGATCGACCCGCCCTCCGGCGTGGCGCTCACCGTGACCGCCGCCGCGACCGTACGCGACCTGGTCGTCGAGGGCGGCGACAGCTCCACCCCCGCCGTTCTGGTCACCGGGCCGGAGGCGACACCCTCCTTCAGCGGCTGCCGGATCGAGACCCGCTCGGCCACCGGGATCGAGATCACCGACGGCGCCCGGCCGACCCTGCGCGGCTGCGTGGTCACCAACCCGGGCGGGCTCGGGCTGCGGCTGCGCGGCGCGGGCACCGCCGCCGCCTTCGAGGACTGCGAGGTCGCCGCCGCCGGACAGGCCGGACTGGCGGTCCTCGGCGGCGCCACCGCGGCCCTGGACCGCTGCCGCGTCCACCACGCCTCCGGTGCCGGCGTCCTGCTCTCCGACCCCGGCAGCGCGGCCGAGCTGACCGGCTGCGAGATCTACGAGATCCGCGGCAGCGGCGTGCAGGCCGAGGCGCAGGCGGGCGGGCGGCTGGTCGACTGCGAGATCCACCGGGTCACCGGCAACGGCCTGACCCTGGACGGCGAGGCCGAGCTGGTGCTCACCGGCTGCCGGGTGCACGACCTGCCGGAGAACGGCGCCGACCTGCGCGGACGCGCCCGGCTGAGCCTCGCGAACAGCACCGTCCGGGACTTCGGGCGCGGGGCGCTTTCGGTCTGGGACCAGGGCACCGAGGCCGTCGCCGAGTCCTGCCAGATCCACAGCTCGACCGGCGAGTACCCGGCACTGTGGGTCAGCGACGGCGCCCGGCTGACCCTCACCGACTGCTCGCTGCACGACCTGCCGGACGCCCTGTTCGTCCTCGACCGGGACTCCGCCGCCACCGCCGAGGGCTGCTCGTTCAGCCGGATCCGCAGTTCGGCGGTCTCGGTCAGCGGCGGGGCCACCGTCTCCCTCGCTTCCTGCCGGGTGCAGGAGGCGGGCACCGGGCTCTGGTTCCGCGACCACGGCAGCGGCGGACTCCTCACCGACTGCGAGATCTCCGACGTGGCCACCGGCGTGATCGTCACCAAGGGCGCCGACCCGGTGCTGCGCGACTGCACCGTACGGGCCAGCACGGACGCCGGGGTGTACGTCTCGGCGCAGGGGCGGGGCACCTTCGAGGACTGCCGGGTCTCCCAGGGCAAGGGCTTCGGCTTCCACATCATCGACGGCTGCCGGACCCAGCTCATCCGGTGCCGGGCGGAGCACAACCAGCGGACCGGGTTCGAGTTCTCCGAACCGGGGCCGGTCACGGAGGGGTGCATCTCGGACGACGTCGCGGCCGCTCCGGCGCCGGCCGCCCCCGGTGGCGGTGCGGGACCGGGGCCCGGGCGCGGGTCCGGACCGGCGTCCGGGCGCGGGCCGGGGCTGGGCTCGTCCTTCGGACCCCCCGACGTACCGGCGCCGCGCACGGCCCAACTGGCCTCGGTGGCACCGGTGTTGGCACCGCCCGCGGGCGGCTCGGCGACCATCTCGCCGATCCCGGACTGCCGGCCGGCCGAGGAAGCGCTCGCCGAGCTGGACTCCCTGGTCGGACTGGCCACGGTCAAGCAGGAGGTGCGCACGCTGATCGACCTGATCTCGGTCGGCCGTCGCCGCCGCCAGGCCGGACTCAAGGCGCCCTCGCTGCGCCGGCACCTGGTCTTCACCGGGGCACCGGGCACCGGCAAGACCACCGTCGCCCGGCTCTACGGCGAGATCCTCGCCTCGCTCGGGGTGCTCCAGCGCGGGCACCTGGTCGAGGTGGCCCGGGTGGACCTGGTCGGCGAGCACATCGGCTCCACCGCGATCCGCACCGCGGCCGCCTTCGACCGGGCACGCGGCGGGGTGCTCTTCATCGACGAGGCGTACGCGCTCGCACCCGAGGACGGGGCACGGGACTTCGGGCGCGAGGCGATCGACACCCTGGTCAAGCTGATGGAGGACCACCGGGACGAGGTGGTCGTCATCGTGGCGGGCTACACCGCCGAGATGGAGCGCTTCCTCTCCGCCAACCCCGGTGTCTCCTCCCGCTTCTCCCGCACCATCGGCTTCCCCGACTACACGGCGGACGAACTGCTGGAGATCGCCAGGGCGCAGTGCGCCGAACACGAGTACGCGCTCTCCGAGGACACGGAGAAGTCGCTGCTGGAACACTTCGGCGGGCTGGAGCGCGGGCCCAACTTCGGCAACGGGCGCACCGCACGGCAGGTCTTCGAGACCATGGTCGAGCGGCACGCGGTGCGGATCGCCCATCTCGCGAACCCGTCCACGGAGGAACTCCAGCTGCTCGTCCCGGCCGACCTGCCGACGGCGCCGCTTCCGTAGCGGCGGCGGCTGGGGCAGGGAGCAGGCCGGCAGCGTCGCGGTAGGGGAACTCGTCGGCCGCGCCGGGCCATTGAGGCGGACATGGGTGTGCTGCTGACGGGCGCGGCGGGCGGGTTGCTGCTGCCGGCCGGACTGGTCGTGATGTTCTTCCTGGGCGCGGTGGTGCGGCGGCTGCGCGCCCGCCCGACGGCGGAAGCGGGCGGCGGACGCGGTGCGGGTGCGACCGCCACGGAGGAGCTGCACGCGCTGCTCTACCCGGGCAAGCGGGTGCAGTTGGAGCAGCGGCGGGTCGAACTGGTACTGCGGGACGACGAGCACGACGGCGCACCGAAGCGTACGGGGATCGACCTCGCAGGCGGCCGGGCGGTCATCCGGCGGTGACGGCCTCGGGCCTCAGGTTGACAGCCGATGGCGGACAGCCGACAGACAACCGATGTCAGATAACAGATGATGAAATCTGTCAGCTGACAGTTGTCATCCGCCGGCCCTCGACTGTCCGCCCGCCGGCCTCAGCCCACCCAGGCACCGCCCGCGAGGAAGGACTCCAGCGCCGCCCGGTACGGCGCGATGTCGATCCGCTCGCCCGCCAGCCAGTCGTCGGAGTAGTACTTGTCCAGGTAGCGGTCCCCCGGGTCGCAGATCAGGCCCACCACGCTGCCCGTCCGCCCGTCCGCGCGCATCTCGGCGACGATCCGCAGCGCACTCCACAGGCCCGTCCCGGTGGAGGCACCCGCCTTCTTGCCGAGCACCCGCTCCAGCACCCGTACGGCGGCGATCGACGCGGCGTCCGGCACCCTCATCATCCGGTCGATCGCCCCCGGGACGAAGCTCGGCTCCATCCGCGGCCGTCCGATGCCCTCGATCCGCGAGCCGCTCTCGCAGACGGCGTCCGGGTCGTGGTGGACCCAGCCGTCGAAGAAGCAGGAGTTCTCCGGGTCCGCGACGCAGATCCGGGTGTCGTACTGCATGTAGTGGACGAACCGGGCGATGGTCGCCGAGGTGCCGCCGGTACCGGCGGTGGCCACGATCCAGGCCGGCTCGGGGTGCGGCTCCAGGCGCAGCTGGGCGAAGACCGACTCGGCGATGTTGTTGTTGCCGCGCCAGTCGGTGGCCCGCTCGGCATAGGTGAACTGGTCCATGTAGTGCCCGCCCGTCTCCTCGGCGAGCCGGGCGGAGACCTCGTACACCTCGTCCGAGCGCTCGACCAGGTGACACTCACCGCCGTGGAACTGGATCAGGTCGATCTTGGCCTGGCTGGTGCTCTTGGCCATCACGGCGATGAACGGCACGCCGATGAGCTGGGCGAAGTACGCCTCGGAGACGGCGGTGGAGCCGCTGGAGGCCTCGATCACCGGCTTTCCGGGCCGGATCCAGCCGTTGCAGAGCCCGTAGAGGAAGAGCGAGCGGGCCAGGCGGTGCTTGAGCGAGCCGGTCGGGTGGGTGGACTCGTCCTTGAGGTAGAGGTCGATCCCCCACTGAGCGGGCAGCGGGAAGCGCAGCAGGTGGGTGTCGGCGGAGCGGTTGGCGTCGGCCTGGACCTTGCGCACCGCCTCCTTGAGCCAGGCGCGGTACTCCGGGTCGGAGCGGTCGACGTCGACGGTCGGCTCGATGCCGGGCTCGATGCGGGGGTGGGTGCCGCGCTGGGTGCTCATGGTCGCTGTCTCCCTCGTAGTGACCCCCCACTGCTCACTACGAGTGTATGAGAGTCACGATAAGTGACGGTTTTCGCAGTCCCAGCTTCCGCTTATCGCCTTGATCGCCCTGTCGCCCTGTCGCCCTCGATCGCCGTCGATCGCCGTCGATCGCCGTCAGGGCAGAACCGGCACCGACTGCGGATCCGCCAGGTACGGCCCCCAGCCCAGCTCGGCCGCGCCCGCCAGCGCGCCGTGCGCCAGCTCCGCGCCGACGATCGGCACCCGGCCGCTGCGCCCCCACAGGCTGCGCTCGGCGACCACCGACCGCAGCCGGTCGGGCGCGGCCTCCAGCAGGTGGAGGTGCAGCCCGCTGAGGACCACCCGGTCGGGGTTGAGGATGTTGGCGACGCCCGCCAGGCCGAGCCCGAGCCGGTCGATGACGTGCTCCACCGCCGCCCGCGCCCGGTCGTCCGTCGCGGCTGCCCGGCACAGCTCGCGCGCCTGGTCGAGCAGCGGGCGCCCCGGCTCCGGGGTGAGTCCGGCGGCGGCGAACAGCGCGTCGGGGTCGGTCTCGGAGTTGAGGCAGCCCCGGTTGCCGCACTTGCACGGTCGGCCCTGCGGGTCGACGGTGAGGTGGCCGACCTCCAGGGCCAGGCCGGCGCTGCCGGTGTGCAGGTGGCCGTCGATGACGAGCGCGCCACCGACGCCGCGGTGGCCGGACGTGACGAAAAGCAGGTGGCGGGCGCCTCGGCCGGCACCGTGCCGGTACTCGGCGAGCGCGGCCAGGTTGGCGTCGTTGGCGATCGCGGTGGGCAGCGGGCGCATCGCCCTGGGACCGTGGTCGGCGCGTCCGACCTCGACGTCGTACAGGTCGGCGACCGGGGTGCCGCTGGGCCACGCGAAGTGCAGCGCGGCGAGGGCGGCGCCGTCCGGCTCGGTGACCGGGTTGGGCAGCGCGAGGGCGGCACCCAGACAGCGACGGTCGGTCGCGCGGGCCAGCTCGGCGCCCGCCACGGCGACGGCGCGCAGCATCCGGACCGGGTCGGTGGCGGCGGGCAGCGGCAGATGGACTGGCGGGTCGAGCAGTCCGCCGAGGCCGGCCAGGGTGACGCTCAGTCCGTCGGCGTGGATCTGCCCGGCGACCACGACCGGGCCCTGCGGGTCGATCGCGAGCCGGTGCGAGGGGCGACCGCGGCCCCCGCCCGCCGGGCGCGAGTCGACGGTGATCAGGCCGAGCGCCTCCAGTTCGGCGGTGACCGCGCCGGCCGTGGCCCGGGTGACGTCCAGTGCCCGGGTGAGCGCCGAACGGGTCGGCGTCTGGCCGGTGTGGATCAGCGAGAGCGCAGGACCCAGCAGCGTCCGGCCCCGGTCGGGCGCGGCGCGACGGTGACCGTCGCGCTGCGCGTCGGAGTCGGTTCCGGTACCGGGCCTCGGGCTTGATGGTGAGAGCTGCACGCCCCTATTGTGACTTTGTGTCGCTTCGAAACAAAATCGGTCCACTCGCGCGCCCGAACCATCATCCCTCCTCCCAGTCTCGCAGCACACCCCCGGCGGCCGACAGCCCCTGGGGGGCCGCACGTGTCGCCCTCACCGCGTTCTTCGCCATCGACGGCTTCCTCTTCGCCGCCTGGGTCGTCCGGATCCCCGACATCCGCAGGCAGGTCGACGCCTCGCACAGCGCGCTCGGGCTCGCCCTGCTCTGCCTCTCCATCGGCGCCGTCCTCACCATGCCGATGATCGGCCGGCTCTGCCTGCGGTACGGCTCGCGCCCGCTCACCGTCGGCTCGCTCGCCCTGCTCAGCCTCGCCGTCCTGCTGCCCGCCCACGCCCACTCGGTCACCGCGCTCGGCGGGGTGCTGCTGCTGTTCGGCGCGGGGTACGGCGGGGCCAACGTCGCGATGAACAGCGCCGCCGTCGACCTGGTCGCGCAGTTGCGGCGGCCCGTGATGCCCAGCTTCCACGCCGGGTACAGCTTCGGCGGGCTGGCCGGCACCGGGGCCAGCGGACTGCTCGCCGGCCCGCTGAGCACCGCGTGGGCGCTCGCCCTCAGCGCCGCGCTGGGCATGGCCGTCACGGTCGGCGCGGGAATCGTCCTGCTGCGCAGCCCGGCGGCGGCAGCCGTCGCACCGCATCGTGCGGGCCGTGCGGGCCGTGCCGCGGAGTCGTCCGGCACCGCGACGGCGGATGCCGGCTCGGCCCGCGCCCGCACCCGGCTGCTCGTCCTGCTGCTCGGCCTCACCGCGCTCTGCACCGCGTACGGCGAGGGCGCGGTCGCCGACTGGGCCACCCTCCACCTCACCGACGACGTCCGGGCGAGCTCCGTGGTGGCCGCCACCGGCTACGGCGCGTACGCGTTCGCGATGGCCGGCGGGCGCGTCGGCGGCACCTGGCTGTCCATCAGGCTCGGTCAGACCCGGCTGATGCTGCTCGGTGGGCTGACGGCGGCCGTCGGCATGCTGATCGCCGCCCTGGCACCGGTGGTGCCGGTCGCGATCTGCGGGTTCGTCCTGGTCGGCCTCGGCCTGGCCAACCTCTTCCCGCTCGCCATCGCCCGGGCCGGCGAGGCCGGTGGGCCGCAGGGCGTCGCGTTCGCCTCCTCGCTCGGCTACGGAGGGATGCTGATCGGCCCGGTGGTGATCGGTTTCCTCGCCGACGCCGCCGGACTGCCGCTGGCCCTCACCACCGTGACGCTCGCGGCCACGGTGGCGGCGCTCCTGCCGCTGTCGGTCGGGCGGCGGGTGACAGCCGACAGGTGACAACCGACAGCCGACGGATGACAGATGACAGATGATGAAATCTGTTATCCGTCATCCGCCCTCCGCCATGTGACAGGATGCGGGGCCATGACGAGCAGCGAAGGCTTCCGGGTACTGCGGGCGAGCGAGCGCCCGGCGACGGCGTGGCTCAACGGCGGCGGCGTGACCAGGGAGGTCGCCGGGTTCCCCGCCGGAGCCGGGCTGGACGCCTTCGACTGGCGGGTCAGCCTCGCGGACGTCGCCTCGGCCGGGCCGTTCTCCCCGTTTCCCGGGATCGACCGGGTGATCACCCTGGTCGAGGGCCCCGGCATGGCACTCACTGTCGACGGCACCGAGCGGCTGGTCGACGCGCCGTTCCGGCCGTTCGCCTTCTCCGGCGACGCCACCACCGACTGCCGCCTGCTGGCCGGCCCGGTGGTGGACTTCAACGTGATGACGCGCCGCGGGCGGGTCCAGGCCACGGTGGAGCCGGCCACCACAGCCACCGCGGTCGACGTCCCGGTCGGAGGCACCGGCCTCCTGGTCTGCCTCGCCGGCACGGCCTCCGTCGACGGTGTCGAACTCACCCGCTACGACGCCGCGTTGCTCCATGCCCCGGGCACATACGCGCTGCACCCGAACGGCACCACCGCCGTCGTCGGCTTCCGCACCACCCCCTGACAGCGGGCAGGCCGGCGGGCGGACGGGCCGACACGCCGGCAGCCGCCGCACCCTCGCACCGGCACGGAACGGCGCTCCCGCCCCCCGGAACACCCGGAGGCAGGAGCGCCGTCACCAGCCCGCCGTCGGACTCACCCGCAGAGCACCGGTGTGGCGTGCGCCGGGTCCAGGGCGTTGGTCACCAGGTGCAGCGCCGTCGGCGAGAACGCGATCCCGACGTGTTCCACCAGCGAGACCGGGCAGTGCCCCTGCACCACCTCGTTGTCGACGCCCGGGCCGCTCAGGAACTGGGTCCGCCACGGGGTGACGACCTCGTCGAGGACCGTCGAGACCACGGTGTAGCTCACTCCCGGCACGGTGTCCGGCCGGGAGGCCATCACCTTGTTGAAGTCGGAACCCACCGCCTGGTCCCGGCAGGCCTGGCAGACCGTGAAGATCAGGTCCGCGACGCCCGGGAAGTACGGCACCAGGTTGGTGATCCCGTCGAGCGTCGTGCCGTGGTTGGACGGCGCCAGCCCGACCATCCTGCCGACCTTGGAGGCGCCGCCGAGGAACTTGAGGTAGTAGTTCGGCATCATGCCGCCCTGGGAGTGCCCGACGATGTCGACCTTGGCGGCACCGGTCGCGTTCCGCACCAGGTCCACGAACCGGGCGAGTTGGGCCGCCGATTCCGGGACCGGCCCGAGGCCGCCGATCGGCAGCAGCAGGCCGCTGCCGCTGGAGGTGATGCCGGGAATGGTCCCGTAGTCGAGGGCGAAGACGCAGTACCCGAGGCTCTTCAGCAGCGGGGAGAGCGCCAGCCAGTTCTCGTAGCGGTTGGCGAAGGTGCCGTGCACCAGGACGACCGGGTCGGGGTGCGCGGTGCTCGGCCGGCAGGTCCAGTCGTTGGCGCCGGGCGGTGAGGCCACCGTGTCACCGTCGGGCGGCAGTTCGGCGGATCCGTCAGGCGTTGCGGTCACGGCAGCGGCAGCCGGCGCCGAAGGGGACGTGGCGGCGCCCGCCGGCGACGCCGTCGCCCCGACCAGCAGCGCCCCCGCCAGCAGCAGGACGCCCAGAGCGCCACCGGCCCTGCCGCGCACGGGAGTTGCGGGGAAGCGGAGAAGTGGGGTTCTCAACTGTTGCCTCCACAGCGGAAGTTTGTTACCAACAGGTAACCCGAGGGCTCCATCATGCGGTCGCCCCTCCGGCCCGGCCCTTGGGCGTCCCCCAGACCTGGACGGTGTTCTCTGTGACCGGTCACAACGCACCCCACTGCCCGCCCCCGAACACCTCCGACCGGCCGCCGGACTGGCGCGTCCCGGCGATCGGCGGGCTCCCGGCCGACCAGCGACTGCTCGGCGGCGCGCGGGAGCTGGCCGAGACCGTGGTCGCCGCCCTGGTGGAGCGGGTGCCGGCCTACCGCCGGATGCCCCGCGAGCAACTCACCGGCGAGCTGACCCGGGACACCGAACGCCGCATCCGCGCCCTCGCCCACACCGTACGGACCGGGGTCCCCGCCCCCGCCGAGGAGTTCACCGCCGTCCGGGAGGCCGCCGCCCGGCGCGCCGAGGAAGGCCTGCCGCTGGACGCCGTGCTGCTCGCCCACCACCTCGGCCTGGAGGTCTGCTGGGAGTTCGTGACCCGGCACGCCCGGGACGGCGACGCCGCCGACCTGCTCGTTCTCAACCGGCTGCTGCTCGACCAGCTCCGCCGGGCCGCCACCGCCGCCGGGGCGGGCTACCTCGACGGCCGGCACCCGACCACCGACCGGCGCGGCGCCACCCGGCGCTCCCTGCTCGGCGCGCTCCTCGCGGGCACCCCCGCCGACGAGGCCGCCGGCCGCGCCGGGCTCCGGCTGCCCACGGGGTACGCCGTGCTCTGCCTGTCCGTCGCCGACCATCCCGACGAGCGCTCCCCCGGCGTCGACCCGGGCATCGCCGCCCGCCGCAAGCTCCGCCGGTTCGAGGCCGAACTCGACCACCGCACCCGGCAGTCGGCACTCACCGCACTCACCCCCACGGGCGGCCTGGTGCTCGTCCCGTTCGGGCCGTCACCCGGTCCGGACGGGGACGATCCCGACGAGGCGCCCTGGCCGCTGCTCGCCGCCACCCTCGCCGCGGCGGCCCGCGCGGCCGGCGCCCCGGTACTGGCCGGGGCGGCCTCCGCGGCCCCCGCCGAGGTGCCCGGCGCGGCCGCCCTCGCCCACGAAGTCCTGGACGTGGCCCGGGCGTTCGGCCGGCCTCCGGGCCTGCACCGGTTGGACGACGTCCTGCTGGAGTACCAGCTCACCCGGCCCGGCCAGGCCCGCTCCCGGCTCGCCGCTCTGCTCGAACCGCTGGCCGACAGCGGGGAGTTGCTCATCACTCTGCGCACCCACCTGGCCGGGGGCCTGAACCGCCGGCACACCGCGAGCGCCCTGCACCTGCACCCGAACACCGTCGACTACCGGCTGCGCCGGATCGCCGCGCTGACCGGTCTGGATCCGACGCGCCCCGCCGACATCCCGCGGATCACCGCCGCCATCACCGCCCGCACCGCCGAACAAGCTTCCCTCGCGGGGTAGTTCAGGCCGCTCGCGAGTTCAAGGCGCTGCACCGGGCGGAGGGCGCCGGCCCCTTCGCGGGCGACGTCAGCCCGGCTCCCCCGGCAGTCGCAGGTCCCAGCCGACCAGGGCGCGCAGCTGCTCCGCGGTCACGCCGTCCGGCACCGGCTGCGGAGCGTCGTGGCGCAGCGGCGGCTGCCAGCCCTCGTCCTCGGTCCAGCGGCGCACCACCTTGGCCGGCGCCCCGGCGACCACGCTGTGGTCGGGCACCTCACCTCGCACCACGGCCCCCGCCGCGACCACCACGTTGCGGCCGATCCGCGCCCCCGGCAGGATCACCGAACCGGTGCCGATCCAGCTGCCCGCGCCGATCTCCACCGGTTCGTTGCGCGGCCACTGCTTGCCGATCGGCAGCTCGGTGTCCCGGTACTCGTGCGCCTGGTCGCTGATGTACACGCCAGGCCCGGTCCACACGTCGTCGCCGATGACGATCGACTGGTGGCCGACGATGTGGCTGTCCCGGCCGATCACGCAACCACCGCCGATCCGCACGATCGGCTCCGGCCCGAGGTCGAGCCCGGGCAGGAACCCGGCGCTGATGGTGACCCGCTCGCCGATGATCGAGAACGGCCCGATGGTGATCCACTGCTCGTTGAACACCGCCCCGAGCGGGAAGCTGAGCGTCGTGCCGTCCCCCAGCTCGCCGAACCGGTACGGGCCGGGGTTGCGGTTGGTGACCGCGCCGGTCCGCTGCACCCAGCGCCAGCCCCGGTGGACCAGGCGTCCGGCGGCGCGGCGGCCACCGGTCCGGACGGCTGAGACGAGGGAACGGGTTATCGGCATGCGCTCACGTTACCGGCCCGTAGCGTCCGCCCGATCGCCGGGAGGCGTCCGAGGAAATGTCCGAAGTCCGCGACCGGCGGCCGATCGCGGTGGAAGACTCCGTCCCATGGAGATCACCGAGCACATCGACGCGCTGCGCCTCGAAGGCACCCGGCTCGCCGAGGCCGCAGCCCGCACCGAGCTGTCCGCCCCCGTACCGACCTGCCCGGAGTGGCGGCTGACGGACCTGCTGCGGCACATCGGCTCCGTCCACCGCTGGGCCGCCGCCATTCCCTCCCAGGGCCTGCGGGCCCGGCCGGACGAAGCGGACGCGCAGGCCGCCGTCGGGCCGATGCCCTCGGACGCCGCACTGCTCGACTGGTACCGCGAGGGCCACGCCGCCCTGGTGGACGTGCTCACCGCCGCGCCCGCCGACCTGGAGTGCTGGACTTTCCTGCCCTCGCCCCGCCCGCTGGCGTTCTGGGCCCGGCGCCAGGCGCACGAGACCTCCATCCACCGCCATGACGCCGACGCCGCCGCCGGGGCGCCCGGTCCGGTCGTGGACACCGCCCTCGCCCTGGACGGCATCGACGAACTGGTCAGCGGCTTCATGACCCGCAGCCGCTCCGCGCTGCGCAGCGACCGGCCGCGCACCCTCCAGGTCCGGGCCACCGACGGGGCCGGCTCCTGGCGACTGACCATCACCCAGGAGCCGCCGGTCGTCACCACCGGCGAGAGCTCCGAGCCGGCCGACCTGACCCTCACCGGCCCTGCCCACGAGCTCTACCTGCTGCTGTGGAACCGGCTGTCCGCCGAGCAGGCCACGGAGACCAAGGCGATCGGCGATCAGGACCTGCTCGCCGTGTGGAGCGACGCGGCGGCGGTCCGCTGGTCGTGACGCCGCCGCACGCGGGCGGCCGCGACGCCCGGGGACGCCAGCACACGCGCTGGCCCGGGGGGCGGCGCAGCCCCCCGGGCCAGCGGGCCCGTCGCCCGGGGAACCCCGCCGTCAGCGCACCCAGCGCGCGGGCCGCTTCTCCAGGAACGACCGCATCCCCTCCTGCGCCTCCTCCGAGCCGAAGAGCCGCGCCGACAGCTCCACCAGCTCGTCCGAGTCCCGCTCGAAGGAGCGCACCACCTCGGCGTTGGCCAGTCGCTTCGACTCCGCCAGGCCCTGCGGGGAGCCCAGGCGCAGCGCGTCCAGCAGGCCCTTCAACACCACGCCGGTGGACTCGGCGGAGTCGGTGGCGCTGGTGATCAGCCCGATCCGGGCGGCCTCGGCGGCGTCGAAGACCTCGCCGGTGAGGTAGTAGCGGGAGGCGGCGCGCGGCTCCAGCTTCGGGCGCAGCGGCAGCGAGATGACGGCGGGCGCGAGGCCGAGCCGCACCTCGGTGAAGGCGAAGGTCGAGGCCGGTCCGGCGACGGCGAGGTCGGCCGCGCCGACCAGACCGAGCCCGCCGGCCCGGACGTGCCCGTCGATGACGGCGATCACCGGCTTCGCGCAGTCCACGATCGCCCGCTGGAGCTCGACCAGGCCGCGCGGGCCGACCGTCGGGTCCGCGCCGGTCGCCTCGGAGAGGTCGGCACCCGCGCAGAACACCTTTCCGGTGTGTCCGAGCACCACCGCGCGGACCTCCGGGTCGGCCGCGGCGGAGGCCAGCCCGGCGTGCAGTTCGGCCATCAGCCGGGTGGAGAGCGCGTTGCGGTTGTGCGGCGAGTCGAGGGTGAGCGTGGTGACGGCGTCGGCGGTGCTGACGTGGACGAGGGGCGCTGCGCTGGTCATCGGCGGGCCTGCTTTCCGGCTGAGGGTGGGTCGGACTGCGGGTGGGTCGGACTGCGGGTGGGTCGGAACTGCGGGTGCGGTCCGGGAGGTGCCCCGGACGACGCGGCACGACTCTGGCATGCCCACCCGCCCCTCGGCCAGAGCCCACCCGCCCCTCGGCCGGAGCCGGCCGGCCGGGCGGGACCGGCTCCCGGCCGCTCCTCCCCGCCGAAATCCGGTGGTGGCGGGCCCCGCACCGGGGGCAGCATCGTCGCCATGACCACCGCCGATCCCGTCCTGCTGCTCGCGCCGCGCATCAACGAGACGGGCCTCCAGCTCCGCACCGCCGCCGGACGCCGCGGCCTGCGGGCGTGCACCGCGACGTCCTGGCAGGCGCCGCCCGGGCTGCGCGGCTCGGCGGTGCACGTGTACGGCGGACCGCTGTTCGGCGACGCCGTCGGACGGGAGCTCGGCCTCGGCCTGCTGGAGCCCGCCGCCGACTGGCTGACCCGGCTGCCGCTCGCGCTGACCGGACGCCGGGTCTCCTTCGGCACCCTGGCCGAGGCGCGCCGGCTGCGCCGCCCGGCCTTCGTCAAGCCGCCGGTGGACAAGCTGTTCGCCGCCCGGGTCCACCCCGACGGCGGGACGCTGCCGGGGCCCGAACTGCTGGACGGTGACACGCCGGTGCTGGTGAGCGAGGTCGTTCGGTTCGGCGTCGAGTACCGGCTGTTCGTCCTGGACGGCGCGGTGCGGGCCGGCTCGCGCTACGCCGTGGACGGTGACCTGTCCGTCGCGCCGCTGGAGACCGCCGGGTCACCCGCCGGGGAGACCGCCGGGGAGACCGCCGAGGTGCTCGCGTTCACCGCCGACGTGCTGGCCGCGTCGGCGTCGGACGCGCCGCTGCCCAGTGCCACCGTGGTGGACGTCGGGCGTACGGAGAACGGCCGTTGGGCCGTGGTGGAGGCCAACGCGGCGTGGGCCAGCGGTGGTTACGCCGCCAATCCGGACGCCGTCCTCGACGTGGTGCTGCGCTCGGGCGGACCGGCCGCCCAACTCCCGTTCACCGACCGCCCGTTCCTGCGCGAACTGCCCGATGTGGTGCGCTGAGGCCGGTCGGCCGTCGGGGCCGGGGCTTGCGGCTCCGGTGGATCATGGATCAGGATCCGCGCCATGACCACCTCTCACCTCACCCACATCACCGAGCCCCCCGGAGTCGCGCCCGGTACCGGCTACACCCAGGTCGTCACCGGCAGCGGCCGGACGGTCCAGGTGTCCGGCCAGGTCGCCTTCGACGAGCAGCGGAACCTGGTCGGCGAGGGCGATCCGAAGGCGCAGGCGCGGCAGGTCTTCGAGAACCTGCGGCGTTGCCTGGCCGCCGCCGGGGCCGGGTTCGAGCACGTCGTGAAGCTCACCTACTTCATGACGGACATCGCCCACCTCTCGGCCGTCCGCGAGGCCCGCGACGAGCACTTCGGCTCCCTTCCGCTGCCGGCCTCCTCCGCGATGCAGGTGGCCGCCCTGTTCAAGCCCGAGGTGCTGATCGAGATCGAGGCGATGGCGATCGTCCCCGAGTAGCCGGCCCGCGGCCGGCTCGTCTCGCACCGCGCCGGGGCTCGCGTCCCGCCGCCCGGCCCACCGGACGGCGGGGCGCATCGCCAGGCCCGCCGCGGCCAGCACCGTGCCCAGGACGACCCAGCCGACCATGCCGTACCCGATGACCAGGGTGCCGACCAGCGCCGGGCCGGCCATCAGCGCCGCCGCCGTCCCCGCGTTGAACACGCCCTGGTAGGCACCGTGATCGCGCTCACCCGCGAGGTCGTAGCTGAGCGCCCAGCCGCCCGCCTGCGCGACGACCTCGCCGAGCGACTGCAGCGCGACCCCGCCGAGCACCACCACGGCCGCGACGCCCGCGGGCAGACCGTGCGCCAGCGAGACGACCAGGCAGGAGGCGGCCAGCACCACTCCGGCGCGCCCGCAGGCCCGGGCGGCCTCCATCCGCTCCTCGGTGCCCCGGGTGGCCCGCACCTGCAGGGTGATCACCAGCAGGGTGTTGACGATCAGGGTGCCCGCGACGGTGATCCGCGGCGCGTCGGTCTCCTGGACGATCCAGAGCGGTATGCCGACCTCAAGGACGGCGAACTGCAGGCAGAGCAGTGCGTTCAGCACCGTCACGGCCAGGAACGGGCCGTCGCGCAGCGCCGGGTTCGGCCGCCGGCCCTGCTTGACGCCCCGGCCCGAGGGGTCCGACGGGTTCGCGACTCCGGTCTTCGCGGACGGCTCGGACACTGCCGCCCCGGACTCCGACGCTCCGGTCACCGAGGAGCGCTGCGGGATGTCGAGGCGGTGGAACAGCACGGCGACGGCCACGTAGGAGGCGGCGTCGGCCAGGATCGCCGTCAGGTACACCGGCCGGGTGTCCAGTTGGAGCGCGATCGCGCCGATGGCCGTTCCCAGGCAGATCCCGACGTTGGTCACCACCCGCAGGTGGGCCCGGCCCGCCACCCGGCGGTCGGCGGGCAGCACCTCGGCGTAGAGCGCGTTCCGGGTGGCGGCGGAGCCGCGGTCGACGGCGGAGACCAGGCAGGCCAGCGCCACGAACGCCGGGTAGCTGTGCACCAGCGCGTACCCGGCGGTGCCGATCGCCTGCACCGACACCAGCACCACCAGCACCCGCCGCGCACCCCAGCGGTCGGCGGCCCGGCCGGCCGGCACGCTCGCGACGACCCCGCACAGGCCGGCGGCGGTCATCCCGAGGCCCAGCTGGGCGGCGCTCAGGCCGAGCACCCGGGTGAAGAACAGCACCGCGACGGAGAGGGAGAGGCCGTTGCCCACCGTGTTGACCAGGGTGATCCCCGCCAGCCGACGGACTGTCGGGTCGGGGTGCAGCCGGCGTCGCAGCGCGGCGACGACCCCGGTGGCACGGGGGGTCGCAGGCGCAGCCCGGTCTTCGGGCACGGCAGGGGAAGGTGCGGAGGACTCCGCCGTCGAGGTGGTCATGCATGGATCCCACCGCGCGCCGGAGCGGACCAGTACTCCTTTAGGCTCTGGCTGAATCCGAAGCCGGACTGCCTGCCCCGGCCGATCCCCGCAGAAGGATGCCCCGTGCACCGGTTCACGCTCCGCCTGGCCGACCTCGCCACCACCTGGTTCGCCGTCTCCCCGATCCACGAGGCGGCGCTCAGCCTGCGGATGTGGACCCACCCGGGCGTCTACCACCTCCAGACCCGGGCCTTCGAGCAGCTCAGGCCCGCCTTCGAACGGCTGGACTCCCGTCTTCTGCTGTCGCTCGTCGCCGAGAACCGCTTCGTCCCCGACTTCCTGACGCCGCGCCCCACCTCCCCCTCCCCCGAGTTCCGCTCCGAGATCGCGACCGTCCGGGCGTTCCCGCCGGAGCAGTTGCGCGCCGAACTGGAGCAGACGTTCCTCTCGCACGGCCAACCGCTGCCCGCCGCACTCGCCGCCGGACTCGCCCGCCCGGAACGGCTGTTGGCGCGGATCGCCGACACGCTGGAGGAGTACTGGGAGGTGTGCCTCGCCCCCGCCTGGTGGCCGCAGGCCCGCGCCGTTCTGGAGGCCGACCTGGTCTACCGCGCCCGGCTGCTCGCCCAACACGGCGCGGCGGCCCTCTTCGCCGACCTGGACCACCGGCTCCACTGGGAGAACGGCGTCCTGTCGATCAGCCGGAACTGGACGGACGGGGACGTGGAGACGCCCGTGGACGGGCGCGGCCTGGTGCTCTGTCCGACCTTCTTCGTCCGCGGCGCGATCACGATGATCAGCAATGACCGTGCGCCGCAGATCAGTTACCCGGCACGCGGACAGGCCGGGCCGGCCGGCCGGGGCACGCCGGTGCCGCCGCAGGCCGTGGCGGCGCTGGTCGGCGCGCCGAAGGCTCGGCTGCTCGCGCTGCTCGCCGAGCCCGCCTCCACGACCGACCTCGCCTTCCGCCTCGGCGTCACCCCGGGCGCGGTCAGCCAGCACCTTTCCGTCCTCGCCGCCACCGGCCTGGTCACCCGGGCCCGGCACGGCCGCTCGGTGCTGTACCGGCGCAGCCCGCTCGGGGACGAGCTGACGGGAGCGAAGCCGGGGACCGGGAGCCCATCAGTGGTACAGACCTGTTGACGCATTGGTCCAGTCCTCCTACAGTTCCCATGCCTTCGCCTCCCCACGGCACAGGCATCGATCGCACACGGATCAATGGATCAACCAAGGTTCTACGTCACCCTGTTCAACCCCCACAGCCACAGGGAGAACCATGTCCGCTCGATCCCGGGCCGGGCGCCCGCGCGTGCGCAGCAGACTGCTGGCACTGCTCTCCGTCCTGCTCCTTCCCCTCGCCGCGCTCACCGCGCTGGCCGCCCCGGCGAACGCCGCCGGAAAGCTCACCGCCACCTTCACCACCGCCGACAACGGCTCCTGGTGGCAGGGCACCTACATCGTCCACAACGACAACGCCACCGCGGTGAGCGGCTGGACCCTGGAGTTCGACCTCCCGGCCGGCGTCACCATCGGCAACAGCTACAACGGCACCGCCACCGTCAACGGCCGGCACGTCACCGCCACGGCGGCGTTCTACAACTCCACCGTCAACGCCCACAGCACCACCGAGCCGTACAGCTTCTGGTTCGTGGGCAACGGGCCGGTCTCCACCCCGCTCAACTGCCGTATCAACGGCGACAAGTGCGACGGCTCCGCGGACGTCCCGCCGTCCGCGCCGGGCACCCCGACGGTGACCGAGTCCACCGCGCACACGCTCGCGCTGAGCTGGCCGGCCGCCACCGGCGGGGACTTCCCGGTCGTCGGCTACGACGTGCTGAGCGGTGGCACCGTGCTCGCCTCCGGCCCGTCCACCGGCGTGCTGGTCACCGGCCTCACCCCGGCCACCGCGTACACCCTGACCGTCCGGGCCAAGGACAGCCGCGGCAACACCGGCCCGCTCAGCCCGTCCGTCACCGCGTCCACCTTCGACCCGTCCACCGACACCTCGCCGCCCACCGCACCGACCAACCTCCGTGCGACGGCGGTCAGTTCGACGGACGTGAAGCTCGCCTGGAACGCCGCCACCGACAACGTCCGGGTCGCCGCGTACGACGTCTACCAGGGCAGCACCCTGGCGGCCACGGTCACCGGCAGCACGCTCGGCGCGACCGTCGGCAGCCTGTCGCCGTCCACCGCCTACACGTTCACCGTGAAGGCCCGGGACCCCGCCGACAACGCCTCACCCGCGTCCGCCCCGCTCTCCGTGACCACCTCGGACCTGGTCGGCGCCGGAAAGTACGCCCGGGTCGGCTACTTCGTCCAGTGGGGCATCTACGGCCGCCAGTACTTCGTCAAGAACCTGGACACCTCGGGCGCCGCCGCCAAGCTCGACGTCATCAACTACGCCTTCGAGAACATCGACCCGGTCAACTTGACCTGCATGGCGGGCGTCACCAAGGGCACCAGCGGCAACCCGGAGGACCCGGACCAGGGCACCGGCGCCGGTGACGCCGACGCGGACTACGGCCGGGCGATGAGCGCCGACCAGTCGGTGGACGGCGTGGCCGACGACGGCTGGGGCAAACTCCGCGGCAACTTCAACCAGTTGAAGAAGCTCAAGGCCAAGTACCCGAACCTGAAGGTGGTCGTCTCGCTCGGCGGCTGGACCTACTCCAAGTACTTCTCCGACGCCGCCGCCACCGACGCGTCCCGGCAGAAGTTCGTCAAGTCCTGCATCGACACCTGGATCAAGGGCAACCTGCCGGCCTACAACGGCGCCGGGGGCGACGGCGTGGCCGCCGGCATCTTCGACGGCATCGACCTCGACTGGGAGTGGCCCGGCTCCGGCGACGGCCACCCTGGCAACCACTGGAGCGCCGACGACAAGGGCAACCTGACCCTGCTGCTGGCCGAATTCCGCAAGCAGCTGGACGCGTTGGGCGGCTCGCACAAGCTGCTCACCGCCTTCACCCCGGCCGACCCGGCGAAGGTCGCCGCCGGCTGGGACCTCTCGAAGATCTTCGGCTCGCTGGACATCGCCAACGTCCAGGGCTACGACTTCCACGGCTCGGGCAGCGACAACTCCTGGGAGCCGAACCGCACCGGCCACGCCTCCAACCTCTACCAGGACCCGAACGACCCGTACACCACCCACTTCAGCGTGGACACGGCCGTCCAGACGTACCTGAACGCCGGGGTCAACCCGCACAAGCTGACCATCGGCTTCCCGTTCTACGGGCGCGGCTGGCAGAGCGTCGCGGACGGCGGCGCGAACGGCGCCTGGCAGTCGGCGAACGGCGCCGCACCGGGCCAGTTCTCCGACGAGGCCGGAACCCGCGGGTACAACAACCTGACCACCAGCCTCTCCGGCCTCAAGGTCTACCACGACCCCAAGTCCGTCGCGACGTACGGCTACACGGGCGCCGGCGGCCAGTGGTGGACCTTCGACGACGCCTGGTCGATCGCGCAGAAGACCGCCTACCTCAAGTCGAAGAACCTGCTCGGCGGCATGATCTGGGAGATGTCCGGCGACACCCCGTCCGGCACCCTGATGTCCGCGCTGGACACCGGCCTCAAGTAGTCCGCCCGAGACCGCCCGGGCCCACGTACACGCCCGGCCCCGCCCGGCCCCGCCCGGCCCCGCCCGGGCCCGCGTACACGCCCGCCGCGACCCGGGCCCGCGCAGCCCGCGCCGCAGGCAGGACGGGGCCGGTGCTCCTCCCCGCACCGGGGAGGAGCACCGGCCCCGCGTCACGACGGCCGCGCTGCCGCGCTACCGCGAGGCCATCGCCGTCAGCCGCCGCGCGGCCCGGTACTGCCGCAGCACCTGGGAGAAGGAGGTGTGCCCCTGGGTGGTCCGGGCGAAGGCCCGCCAGGCCGCCGGCACCAGGCAGACCGCCGCGTGGAACAGGTACGGCCGCCGCTCGAAGGCGCCCAGCAGCTGCTTGCCCGCGCGCATCTCCACGCCCAGCCCGGCCTTGACCGCGAACGCGTAGTTCAGCGCCTCGCGCCGCACCGCCGCCGCGTCGCCCGCCTCGGCGACCTTCACCGCCCACTCGCCGGCCAGCCGGCCCGAGCGCAGCGCGTACGAGATGCCCTCGCGGGTCCACGGCTCCAGCAGTCCGGCCGCGTCCCCGGCGACCAGCACCCGGCCGCGGGAGAGCGGCGAGTCCTCGGCCCGGCAGCGGGTCAGGTGCCCGGACTCGACCTGGGGGGTGAACCCGGACAGGCCCAGCCGGCGGATGTAGTCGGCGAGGTACTGCTTGGTCCGCTCGCCGTCGCCGCGCGCCGAGATGACGCCGACGGTCAGGCTGCTGGTCTCGGTCTTCGGGAACACCCAGCCGTAACTGCCGGGCAGCGGGCCCCAGTCGAGGTGGATCCGGCCCGCCCAGTCGGCGGCGACCTGCGCCGGCACCGGGATCTCCGCCTCCAGGCCGAGGTCGATCTGGTCGAAGGTCACACCGACGTGCCGGCCGATCCGGCTCGCGCTGCCGTCCGCGCCGACCACCGCACGGGCCTCGAAGGTCCGCCCGTCGGCGGCCGTCACCAGCGCCGTCCGGTGCTCGCCGCCGCGCTGCTCGACGCCGGTGACGGTCACTCCGGTGACCAGCACCGCCCCGGCCTGCTTGGCCGCCTGCACCAGGCGCAGGTCGAACTCGTCACGGTTGACCAGGCCGAACAGCATCCGCTTGGACCGCCGCGTGCGGGTGTACCTGCCGTCGTAGGCGAAGGTGACGGCGTGCACCCGGTCCTGCAGCGGCAGCCGGAAGTCCGGCGGCAGGCTGTCCCGGGAGGGGCCGATGATGCCTCCGCCGCAGGTCTTGTACCGGGGGTGTTCGGCCTTGTCGAGCAGCAGCACCCGGCGGCCCTGAGCCGCGGCGGCGTGCGCGGCCGAGGAGCCCGCCGGTCCGGCGCCGACCACCACGACGTCCCAGACGCCGTCCAGCGGCGCGGCCGCGTCGTCGGTCGGACCGTTCTCGGCCGGGCTGTCGAGCGGGCTGCGGGAATCGGAGCTTCCGGAGTCAGTCACGTCGAGCAATCCTATGCGTCCGGCCCCGCCTGGCGAGCGCGCCGCCCCCGCACCGGCGCCACCCGCTCACCCCGCACCCTCGGAACTCCCCGTTCCGCCCGCCTATGATCGGCACTACCGCAAACCACCTCCTCCGCCCGGTCCACCCCAGGGCGGACCGTCTCCTCGGAGCCCCGATGTCACAGCCCCTGGCCGACGCCGTCCGGTCCCTGATGGACCGTGCCCGCACCGACCTCGCCGAGCTGGTCGCCTTCCCCTCGGTCGCCGATCCGCGCCAGTTCCCGGTCGAGGAGTGCGAGAAGGCCGCGCACTGGGTCGCCGAGGCCTTCGCCGCCGAGGGCCTGACCGGCATCCGGCTGCTGGACACCCCGGACGGCACCCAGTCCGTCTACGGCGAGCTGCCCGGCCCCGAGGGCGCGCCGACCGTCCTGCTCTACTCCCACTACGACGTCCAGCCCCCGCTGGACGAGGACGCCTGGCTCAGCCCCGCCTTCGAGCTGACCGAGCGCGACGGCCGCTGGTACGGGCGCGGCGCCGCCGACTGCAAGGGCAACATCCTGATGCACCTGACCGCCCTGCGGGCGCTGCGTCAGGTCCACGGCGACGCCTACCCGGTCGGCCTGAAGATCATCGTCGAGGGCTCCGAGGAGCAGGGCACCGGCGGCCTGGAGCGCTACGCCGAGGCCCACCCCGAGCTGCTCACCGCCGACGCCATCGTCATCGGCGACACCGGCAACTTCGCCCCCGGCCTGCCCACCGTGACCGCCTCGCTGCGCGGCATGACGGTCGTCGAGGCCACGGTCACCACGCTGGCCGGCAACCTGCACTCCGGTGCCTTCGGCGGCGCCGCCCCGGACGCCCTCCAGTCCCTGGTCCGGATACTGGCCTCGCTGCACGACGAGAACGGCGACGTCGCGGTGGCCGGCCTGACCGCCGACCAGACCTGGTCCGGCGTGCAGTACCCGGAGGAGCAGTTCCGCGCCGACGCCAAGGTGCTCGACGGCGTCGCCCTGACCGGCACCGGCACCATCGCGGACCGCCTCTGGGCCCGCCCGGCCGTCACCGTCCTCGGCATCGACGCCCCGCCGGTGATCGGCGCCACCTCCTCCGTCCAGGCCACCGCCAAGGCCCTGATCAGCCTGCGCGTCGCGCCGGGCTCGGACCCGCACGCCGCCCAGGACGCGCTGGTCGCCCACCTGGAGGCGCAGGTCCCGCTCGGTGCCCGGCTCACCGTCGAGCGCCAGGGCAACGGCGCGCCGTTCCGCGCCGACACCGGCGGCCCGGCGTACGAGGCGATGGGCGAGGCGATGGCCGAGGCCTTCGGCACCCCGATGGTCACCTCCGGCGAGGGCGGCTCGATCCCGCTCTGCAACACCCTGCGCTCGCTCTACCCGCAGGCCGAGATCGTGCTGATCGGCGTCGAGGAGCCGACCACCCAGATCCACGCGGTCAACGAGAGCGTCGACCCGCAGGAGCTGGAGCGGATGGCCCTCACCGAGGCGCTGTTCCTCCGCCGCTACGCCGAACTGCGCTCCGTCTGACGGACCTTCGGGGCGGCGCCGCGGGGAGCCCGCCCGACGGCGTCCGGCCGTCCGCCGCGCAGTCGGCGGGCGGCCGCCAGCACCGCCGCGTACCCGACCGCGCCCGCCGCGAGCCCGGCCCCGGCGCCGAAGCAGACCTCCGGCACCAGGTTCCGCCGCAGTGGGCTCAGCCGGTGCACCACCCCGGCGGCCGTCGCCGCGCCCAGCAGCGCGACGGCCGCGCGCCGGGTCCGGGGCGCGAGCCGCACGGCCGGCCGCACCGGCTCCACGGCCCGCACCGCACGCACCGCCCAGCCGCCCAGCGCCGCCAGGGCGAGCGCCGAACTGCCGTACTGCACCGCCTCGTACAGCGGGACCCCGGCCACCGGCCGGTCCAGTACGGGCAGCAGCCGCACCCCCAGCCGGCCCCCGTGGGTGAACGCGTCCCAGCCGACGTGGGTGGCCGCGCCGATCGCCGCCGAGGCCGCGAACCACGCCGCGCCACCGACCGCCCCGACGCCTGCGGGGCCCTGGGTGTCCCCGGAGTCCCGGGTGTCCGCAGCCCGGCGGGCGGTCAGCGCCTCGGCGCCGCCCGCCCAGCGCTCGGGCAGCAGCGCCACCACCGGCGCGCGCAGCAGCCCGTGCCAGCCGGCCACCAGCGCGCCGGCGACCGCCACGTCCAGCGTCGGCACCGCCCACCAGCGGTGCGTCAGCCCGCCGTGGGCGTACACCCCGGGCAGCAGGGACTCGGCGAAGAACGGCACGTCCGGCGCCATCGACCCGGCGACGAGCGCCGAGGCCACCAGGGGCCCGCGCGCGCCGGCGGCACGCAGCAGGGGCAGGACGGCGGCGGGATGGCTCAGCGTGAACGGCATGCCCCCATCCTCCCGCCCGCCACCGCGGCACGGCGCACCGGAGGTGCACCGGATGGGGTTCCACGGGCCACCACGCCGGCCTCCCGCCCCGCCCGCCGCCCCGCGCCGACGGATCCCGCCCCGACGCCCCTGCCCCGCCCCGACCGGCCCCGCCGACCGACCGACCGCGCCCACCGGCCGTAGCGCCCACCGGCTGTAGCGCCGCGTCCGCCGTACCGGCCCTACGCCGCGTCCGCCGTGCTCGCCAGCCCGACGGCCACCCGGCTCCCCGCCTCCAGGTACTGCAGCTCGCCGCTCCGCCGCGCGTCCAGCGCGGCCGCCAGCCGCCGGTAGCGCCCCGGCGGCAGCAGCTCGCCGGCCTCGTCCAGGGTGACGAATCGCCAGCTGCGCAGCTCCTCCTGCTGGAGCAGCAGGTGCTGCCGGCCCTCCTCGTCCAGCAGGCCGCCGTCGTACATCAGCCGCAGTCCGCCGCGGCGGGGGCCGGTGCGCGGCTCCCAGTCGACGGCGAGCAAACGCAGCGTGGACGGGTCCAGGCGCAGGCCCAGCTCCTCGGCGGTCTCGCGCAGGGCGGCGTCGGTGGGGGCCTCGCCGCGCTCGACCACGCCGCCGGGGAAGTCCCAGTCGGGCTTGTAGACCGGGTCGACCAGCAGCACGCGGTCCTGCTCGTCGAAGAACAGCACGGCGGAGGCCACGGTGTCCCCGGTCGGGTCCGGGGTCTGGACGATCGGACAGCGGGCGGCGCCGACCCGGACCAGCTCGGCGATCCGGTGCGCGGTCTCCCGGGGGGAGAGCTCGCTGGTGTCGATCATCCGGGCGTCCCCGACCAGCCAGCGGCGGGCGGCGCGGTAGTGGGGCAGGTGTTCGAGGCACCAGGTGCGGACCCGCTCGCTGCCCTGCGGATCGCCCGGGCACTCCTCGCGGTGGGCTATGCGGTCGCGCAGGATCGTTTCTTCAGGGTCCAGCACGAAGTGGTGCACCGTGATCCCGTGCGAGGCCAGATCGCCGAAGATCTCGTCCCGGTAGTCCTCCCTGAGCAGGGTCATCGGGACCACCAGCGGGCCCCCGACCTCACCGAGCAGCGCCGCCGCCGTCTCGGGGACCAGCCGGCGCCAGGCCGCCAGGTCCTGGAAGTCGGACACCGTCGCCAACCGGTCGGCCGGGAGCATCCGGCGCAGGCCGAAGCCCACCAGCTCGGGATCGAAGAGCACGCTCCCGGGCAGCAGTTCCACCAGCTCTCGGCAGGCGCTCGTCTTGCCCGCCCCGAATGTGCCATTGACCCAGACGATCACAACGTCCCCTGCCCTCGACTTCCCCCGATGCCGTTCGCACCGGGCAGCGCGCCCGTCCGTCGAACCAGCGCCACCCGTGGTGGTACCCGCGCCATGCCGCTCCCCATACCTCCCCGGCGCGCCCGCCCCCACGCCCCGGTCTGCCCCGTGACAGCGGCATGTGCCCAGGTCAGGAGCCCATGGACGGAAATATGCAGACCGGTCTACATCAAAATTGCACCCCTTCACCACGGCGGGAGCACAGGGCGCCCGATGGGTCGACCTGCCGCGCGCGCCCCGCTCGTACGCTCCGCACGCCCCCACCCGTGCACCATCGCGCTCCCGCGTGCACGCCCCGTGCCCGCTCTGTGCTCACACCGTGCCCGCCCCGCGTTCGCCTCCGCGTTCGCCCGTCACCGCCCGCCTCCTTGCGCCACCCGCGCCCCGCCGCGTACAGAGGAACGATGAAGCTGCTTCCCGCCGGTCGGGTCGTCGTCATCGGCTCGGTCAACACCGACCGCATCCTCCGCTGCCCCGTGCTCCCCTCCCCCGGTGAGACCGTCCTCGCCACCGGCGCCGCCCGGGGCTTCGGCGGCAAGGGGGCCAACCAGGCGGTGGCCGCGACCCAGTTGGGGGCGGCGACGCACCTGGTCGCCAAGGTCGGGCGGGACGCCGAGGGCGAGGCGGCGCTCGCCGATCTGCGGGGCGCGCAGGTCGAGACGGGCGCCGTCCTCACCCACCCGGGGGCGCCCACCGGTCAGGCGATCGTCCTGGTCGACCCGTCCGGCGAGAACAGCATCGTCGTCGTGCCCGGCGCCAATGCCCACCTCACCCCGGAGGAGGTCACCGCCGCGCTCACCCGCCTCCGCCTGCTCCCCGTCGACGTGGTCCTGACCAGCAACGAGGTCCCCGCGGAGTGCATCCGGGCGACCGCCGCCGCCCTCCCCGCCGCGGGCCCCTCGGGCGGCACCCGCTGGCTGCACAACACCGCCCCCGCCGGGGCCCTGCCGGACGCCGGCCCCTCCGGACGCCGCCCGCTGGTCGTCGCGAACGCCGTCGAGGCCCGCCAGCTCACCGGCGCCGCCGACGTCGCCGAGGCCGCCCGGGTCCTGGCCGAACGCGCCGAGGGCGCCGTGGTCACCCTCGGCGGCGAGGGTGCGCTGGTCGCCGTGGACGGAACGTCCGCCCGACTGCCCGCCCCCGCCGTCCGGGTGGTCGACACCACCGGCGCCGGCGACGTCTTCTGCGGCGCCCTGGCCGCCGCGCTCGCCCGCGGCGCCGCGCTGTCCGAGGCGGCCGCCACCGCCGTCGCCGCCGGGGCCTTCGCCGTCACCGGCCTCGGCGCCCGCGGCGCCGTGCCCCGCCCGACGGACCTCCGACCACGCGTCGGCGAGCACCGGGCCCCGCCCGCTCAGCGCCCGCCGGGGGCACCGGGCAGACCCGGCACCCCCGACGGGCGGGCGTCCGGCCCCGCTACGGGCGCCCCATGAACGCCGGGTAGTAACCGCTGCTGATCCCCGAGACCCGGACGTTGGTCCCGGGCCGCGCGGCCTCGACGTACCTGTTGTCGCCCAGGTAGATCGCCACGTGCTGGATGCCCCGGGCGGTCCCGTCCGGCGCCCAGAACAGCAGGTCACCGCGGCGCAACTGGCTCGCCCCGATCGGCGTGGTCGCCGCGTACTGGTCGTTGGCCACGCGCGGCAGGTCGATCCCGCCGCGCCGGAAGGACTGCTGCACCAGGCCCGAGCAGTCGTAGCCGTCCGGCCCGTTGCCGGCCCGGCGGAACGGTACGCCCAGCTGGGCGAGGGCGAACTGCACGGCGGTCTCGACGTCCCGGTCCTCCGCGACCGAGTCGTCGTAGTGGCCCGAGCCCGCGGAGTCCGACGAGGAGCCGCCGCCGGTGCGGTCCAGGTAGATGTCGTAGTGCGAGGTCCAACGCCACTCGCCCTTGCTGTTGCGGAACCAGTAGCGGGAGCCGTCCCAGCCCTCCCGGATCCCGCCGGAGCCGCTCGTGGCCTTGGCGGCGGACGCGGAGCCACCCCCGGTGCGAGCCGCGTACACGCTGTAGTGCGAGGTCCAGCGCCACTGCCCCTGGCTGTTCTTGAACCAGTACCTGGAGCCGTCCCACCCGGCGTGCGCCGGGGCGGGCTCGGCGGCCGCGGGGCCGGCGCCGAGGCCGAGGCCGATCACGCCCGCCCCGGTCGCGACCACGGCCACCATGGCTATCCCCCGACGGAGTCGCGCGGTGCGGGACGGACGGGAGGTACGGACGGTGGCGGCGGGCTGCTGCCCGGTCGGTTCGCCGGCGGCCGCCGGCGCGCCGGTGTTGACGGTGGTCATCGTGCTGACTTCCTTCACTGCTGCGGATCGCTGCGGACTGCAGCGGATTGCTGTGACCGGCCAGGACTGGCCGTGCTTGTCGGCAGGGTCCCCGCCCGGCACGCCGCGGCTTCCGGTCCTGCGACCGGAAGCCGCGGCGTGTCGTCCGGGGATTCGGTCCTGCCTGCGTGTCACGTTAGGCACGCGTCCGCTCACTGCGCGCAGTGGAGTGCGCCAATGGAAGGGTCACCGGTGGTGAGCACCGACGGCGCATCAGGGTGAACGGCCGTCATCCGAGGGGGCGTCCGGCATCCCCCTCCTCAGCGGCCGCCGGCCTCCGCCAGCAGCTGCTTCTTCAGCACCTTTCCCAGCGCGTTCCTGGGCAGTTCGGGCACCAGGACGACCCGGCGCGGCCGCTTGTGCACCGAGAGCCGCTCCGCCACGAAGGCCGTCAGCTGGTCCCCCGTCACGGCGCCGTCCGGAATGACGTACGCGACGATCGCCTGTCCGAGGTCCTCGTCCGGCACGCCGACCACCGCCGCGTCGGCGACCGCCGGGTGGTCGCGCAGCGCGGCCTCCACCTCGCCGGCGCCGATCCGGTAGCCACCGCTCTTGATCAGGTCCACCGAGGCGCGGCCGACGATCCGGTGGAAGCCGTCCGCCCCGATCACCGCGACGTCACCGGTGCGGAACCAGCCGTCCGCCGTCCACGCCTCGGCGTCCGCGTCCGGCCGGTTGAGGTAACCGCTGAACAGCGTCGGGCCGCTGACCTGGAGTTCGCCGACGCTCTCCCCGTCCCGGGGCACCGGCGCGCCGTCCTCGCCGACCAGCCGGGTGCGGACCCCGTCCACCGGCAGCCCGACGCTGCCGGGGCGCCGCTCGCCGTCCGCCCGGGTGCTGACGGTGATCAGCGACTCGGTCATCCCGTACCGCTCGATCGGGGCGTGCCCGGTGAGCGCCGCCAGCTTCTCGAACACCGGGACGGGCAGCGGCGCGCTGCCGGAGACCAGCAGCCGGGCCGCGGCGAGCCGGGCCGCCGCGTCCGGATCCGCCGCCACCCGGGACCAGACGGTGGGCACGCCGAAGTACAGGCTGCCGCCGGCCGCCGCGTACCCCGCCGGGGTGGGCCGCCCGGTGTGCACCAGGCCGCTGCCGGTGCGCAGGGCGCCGAGCACGCCGAGCAGCAGCCCGTGCACGTGGAACAGCGGCAGGCCGTGCACGAGGGTGTCCTCGGCGGTCCACTGCCAGGCGGCGGCGAGGGCGTCCAGGTCGGCGGCGATCGCCTCGCGCCGGATCACCACGCCCTTGGGCGCGCCGGTGGTGCCCGAGGTGTAGAGCACGAAGCCGGTCGACGCGGCGTCCGGCTCGGCGTGGGTGGTGGCGGAGCGCTGCTCGGGGTCGACCGGCAGCCCCGCCACCGAGGTGTCCTGCGGCAGCGTCTCCCCGACGGCGTGCGCGAGCAGCGCCGCGCCGGAGTCCCGCAGGATGTGCTCGCGCTCCTTGGGTCCCGAGTCGGGCGGCAGCGGCACCACCGGGACGCCCGCCAGCAGGCCGCCGACCACGGCGGTGACGGTCTCGACGGTGGGCCGGGCGAGCACCGCGAGCGCCGGGGCGCCGGCCACCCGGTCGGCGACGGCGGTCGCCGCGCCCAGCAGATCCTCCCGGGAGAGGGCCCGGCCGTCGATCCGCAGCGCCTCCGCCCCGTCGCCGAAACCGCCCCGAAGTGCCGTCAGCAGTGCCATGCCACCGTCCTCGCCTCGTCCCACGCCACCGCGCCACGCCCGTGCGCCACGCGCTCGACCCGCGTGTCCGCCTCCGCGTCGCGCGTCGGCGCCGACTCTACGGGCCGCCGCCCCGCGCGCCGCGCTCCGGGGACGACGGGCGGGGCCGGCGCTCAGGCGCCGAGGGGGCTGGGCCGAGGAGGGCGGCGTGCCGGGGGTGCTGCCGGAGAACGACGGAGAACGACGAAGAACGACGGAGGGCGTGGCACCGAGTACCACTCGGTGCCACGCCCTCCGCTGTCGTCCGGGGATCAGGCCTTGCGGGCCTTCACCTCGGCGGTGAGCTGCGGCAGCACCTGGAAGAGGTCGCCGACCACGCCGTAGTCGACCAGTTCGAAGATCGGGGCCTCGGGGTCCTTGTTGACGGCCACGATGGTCTTCGAGGTCTGCATGCCGGCCCGGTGCTGGATCGCGCCGGAGATGCCGGCCGCGATGTAGAGCTGCGGGGAGACCTGCTTGCCGGTCTGGCCGACCTGGCTGCTGTGCGGGTACCAGCCGGCGTCCACGGCGGCGCGCGAGGCGCCGACGGCCGC